>CAZICR010000135.1:0-7694 GCA_964537795.1 uncultured Cellvibrionaceae bacterium
ACTACAGGTTATCAAGTCCCACCCGGAAACGGCGATTATCCCTGTCATTATGTACACCGCACAAAGTGGGGATGTTTACACCGGACAGGCGAGAGCACTCGGTGCGCTCGATGTAGTCAGTAAAGACACCATTAACGCAACCGATCTTTCCAAAGTTATGGAAGCCATTCATATCTACCCTATCGAACAGCAGGCAAAGATAGACGCGGCCGCTCTGGCCAAAAAAGCAGAAGCCAACAATGTGACTGATCTGGATGCACACAGAATTGAACGTCGGGCACCGAGTGCCATGGCGGCCGAACAGGCACGCGATCTGGAGCTGCGCTTGGGGCATCTGGAACATACCCTTGAAGATAACCGTCGTTTCATCACTGCACGCGTACTTCGCGAATTGCAGGGCTTGCGTCAAAGCCTGCGGCAAGAATTTAACAATTTATTGCAACACCAAAAACCACCTGCTCCCCCCGAATCAGAAATCAAATCAGAACCAGAACCCAGTGACACGTCAAACGGTTTCAAGATTATTTTTATAGTGATTCTTGTCGTTATTGCTTTCTTCCTAATCCAAATCAATCGTCAACTCAGTGAAAATACTGAAGTGCAAACATTACTGGGAAACCAACTCCAACAGGTTGCCACTAAAGATAATCGAGCCATCACTGTCAGCAACCCCAACAGAAATTCTGTTTATGTTGCCAAAAATGATTATCTGACCGATCTCGCCTGGACCTTCAATCAAAATGCCCTGCTCGCCTTTAATCAGAACACGCTCGATTCCAAACCCATATTGCGCCTGCATGAATTATTAAATCGCATTTCTACCACTGGATTTAAAGGTAGTGCATTAATCACGATTTCGGTTGGTAACTTTTGTAACACTATAGACAACATGGGCATAGCACATATCGCAAAACCGGAAATCAACATCAACGATTGTGTGTTATCAAGCGAGCTATACGCTATGGATCGAATGATGGATGAATATTCCCGTGAAGCCAATTTACTACTGAATAATTTAATGCGTGATAAAAAAGGAATACTAAGCATTACCATTAATACCCAGGAAGGTGCAGAGACCTACCCCGAAAGAACATCAACATTAACAGCGAGAGAATGGAACCAAGTAGCACAGAATAACAATCGTGTTGATTTGGTTTTATTACCGGATTCAGAATAATTTTTGTTCTCTACTAAAACTCTATGCTTTTTCAGGCATAGAGTTTTTTGAATATCCCACCTAGCACTTTAATCCGCATTTTCTTTTTTCATCTCAACACGCAGATTGTGATTTTTGACAAACAAATCGTTAAGATAAGCCATACTTTATTTCATCCTGAGATGATCATGTACATACCTACTCACTTTAAAGAATCAAATTGCGAACGCTTATATGATTTTATTCGATGTAATCCGTTCGCCACCTTAGTGACAAAAACCCACACAGGTTTAAGCGCAGATCATTTGCCGGTCTATCTGAATACCCACAATAGCAATAGAGTTTGTTTGCAGGGGCATATTGCTACGCAAAATCCCCTCTGGAAAAATATTAATGACACAGAAGAAGCCTTGCTTATATTTCAAGGTACTAACGCCTACATTAAACCCGATTGGCTCCCATCAAAAAAAGTCAATGGTGAGGTTGTACCTACTTGGAATTACTCAGCAGTGCATATAAATGGAAACATTAGTTTTTTTCATGAGTCGTCATGGAAATTAAATTTACTGAATCATTTAACTGATCACCAAGAACAGAAATTTGCTCACCCCTGGAGCATTTCTGATGCTCCCAATGAGTTTATCGAAAAACTACTTCCTGCAATTGTCGGCTTTGAAGTTGTCATCAACGAAATTGTCGGAAAATTCAAACTTAGTCAGAATCAAACGGAAGATAACCGATCTGGTATAGTTCAAGGCTTACGAGAACAAGATCATCCAATGGCAATACAAATGGAAAATTTGTAATCCTAAAAAATACAAACAACTCGAGGGTTAGTCATGATTCATTCTTATCTAGTCGATGCCTTTACCTCTAAAGCCTTTGGCGGTAATCCGGCTGCGGTTTGTTTATTGGACAACGATATATCCGATGAAAAAATGCAGTTAATCGCCGCTGAATTTAATTTGTCCGAAACCGCTTTTCTGATTCGATTAGGTGATGATTCTTGGAAGCTGCGATGGTTTACACCCACCACCGAAGTAAATCTTTGTGGCCATGCGACTTTGGCATCTGCCCATGTTTTGATAAATGAATGCCGATTAACCAACGAGATTTTTCGATTCCAAACACGGAGCGGTGAATTAACTGCTAAAGCAGTCGATCAAAAAATTGAATTGAACTTTCCATTAACCTCAAGCTATGCACTGCAAGACACAGATTTTTTTAAATCCGTTGAAAACAATTTTGTCTCTCTGCATCACGCCGGCGAAGATTTATTAATGGAATTACCAAACGAACAAGCCGTTAGAAACTATCAACCTAATTTATCAGCAATACAACAACTGAGTTATCGCGGACTGATTATCACAGCTGCCAGCGATGCTTCTGAATTTCATTTTGTATCACGATTTTTTGGCCCGCGATTTGGCATTAATGAAGATCCTGTGACAGGCTCAGCACATTGTGCCTTAATTGATTTCTGGCATAAAAAAACCGGACGGACACATTTTATTGCCAAACAAGTATCCAAACGCCAAGGCATATTGGATATAGAGTTGCTCGACAACCGGGTGGCGCTACGCGGAAATAGTGTGACTACAGCCTATGTTCAATTACGGGTAAATTGAATATGGCGATTACCAAGAGTGAATTGAAAGATGCCGACGAACATCTCGCATTACAAAAATTCGCTCATCAATCCAAGGTTTATCATTAATTATGCAAGCTGAAAATTTTATATTAAGTGACTATCTAAAAAGAATCGGTTTCGTCGGAACCCCAAAAATCGATTTACCAACATTGACAACTTTGATGCGATGCCAGCTATTTACCATTGCTTTTGAAAATATCGACGTGCAGAAAAATCGTTTCGTTTCATTAAAGCCAGAAGACATTGTCAATAAAATTATTTACTCACAACGTGGTGGTTATTGTTATGAGGTGAACGGTATTTTTGCTATGGCATTAACTGCCATAGGTTTTCAATATCAGTTTTGTGGTGCAAGGCCAATGTTTTATCCCACACTTCGTCCGAAAACGCATGTGGTATTAGCAATTGAAATCGAAAGTGAAAAATTTGTTTGTGATTTGGGTTTCGGTAGTTTTGGCATCAGGGCACCAATCCCCCTAAATCAACTCAACCAAACTATTCAACAGGATTACGACCAGTTTGAATTATCCCAATTGAATCAAGACACCTTTTTGATTAAAGCCGAAGTGGAAAATGAATGGAAAAATCAATTTTGTTTTGATTTATATCCCATGCAATGGATTGATATGACTCTTCCCAATTATTTTAACTCGACTCATCCCGACACTATTTTTGTGCAGAAATTATTAGTTGTTAAACATAACCCTGATGGTCGCAGTATTTTGTTGGATAATCAGTTAAAACGTTATGTGAAAGGTCGCGTTGAAGTGACTGAAATTAATCGCGAAGGCATTCCGGCGCTTTTGAAAAGTGAATTTGCGATTGATTATCCTGCTTAATAAAAAAGCCGCCATGTTTTGCATGGCGGCTTTTTTCGATCAAGCGTTTTTTTGAATCAAGATGGAAGCAATTCTTTTACAGCATCGCGCTCTTCTTGCAATTCTTTCTCGGTCGCCTTCATACGTGCACGAGAGAAATCATTGATATTCAAGCCTTGAACAATTTCCCAATCGCCGTTTTTGCAAACCACCGGGAAAGAGTAAATCAAACCTTTTTCAATACCGTAAGAACCATCGCTATATACACCCATGCTCACCCAATCGTTTGCTGGAGTGCCCAGAGCCCAATCGCGAATGTGATTGATAGCAGCGTTAGCAGCAGAAGCGGCAGAAGATGCACCACGCGCAGCAATAATCGCAGCACCACGTTGTTGAACAGTCGGGATGTAATCAGCTTCGTACCAGGCTTGATCAACCAGACTCAATGCTGGTTTGCCATTCACCAAAGTGTTGTGCAGATCAGGGTATTGCGTTGAGGAGTGGTTACCCCAGATCAATGCCTTGGTGATGTTATTAATGCTGGTGCCGGTTTTGGTCGCCAACTGTGACAGTGCACGGTTGTGATCCAAACGAGTCATAGCTGTGAATTGGCGTGGGTTGATGTTAGGTGCGTTGCGTTGTGCGATCAGCGCGTTGGTGTTAGCAGGGTTGCCGACAACCAATACTTTGATGTTGCGTGATGCGTAGTCATCAATCGCTTTACCTTGAACAGAGAAAATTGCGGCGTTAGCAGCCAGCAGATCTTTACGCTCCATACCTGGGCCACGTGGACGTGCGCCTACCAGCAATGCGTAATCAGAATCTTTAAATGCAACAGCAGGATCATCAGTAGTCACAATGCCAGCCAGCAACGGGAAAGCACAGTCATCCAATTCCATGGCGACACCTTGCAGGGCTTTGAGTGCAGGGGTGATTTCGAGTAATTGCAGAATAACGGGTTGGTCTTTGCCCAACATGTCGCCAGCGGCGATACGGAACAGAAGGGAATAGCTGATTTGACCAGCAGCGCCAGTGACGGTAACTCTAACAGGTGCTTTCACGATGGAGACTCCATTTATAGGGTATTAGTGGAAAAAACAGAATGTCGGCATTTTGTGCCTGAGACGGTCGGGCATTATAGGGGTTTGGGTGGAAAATTCATCTCATACCTAAGTAATTTTTATACATTGTTAATTATTCGCAAAATTCAGTCAGCCACAATAATCTTACCTTTGCCAAATTGGTCTACATAATCGAAGTAATGTGGTAGGTCATGGTTCCCAACAAACCGCCCCCTATAATCTCTGGTTACATCCTTATTCAATTTTACAATAATTTCTTGTTTCCATATCTCAGATGGAGAGCTATCCAAGTTCAGTCTACTCATCTCCCCTTCTAAAAATCCGAAATAGTATTCAATGAGGTCTTTTAAATTCCACGACTGTTTTTTAAGATCATAGTCATAACGATAATCCGATTCAAATAAAATATTCGAAAATATTCCATCAACTGCCTTAGCTTTAAAAAATTCTCGAATCTGCGTCACATTTTTATGCACGGACTGATGTATATAGTCATCAGAATATTTATATCTAAGACAAATCAGAAAAAGCAACCATATGAAATGGTAATCTTTTTTATCTGAGCTGATAACAATATTTTCCAATATTTGGAACACATGCTCCTGATCTCTTACCGAAAGTTTAAAGGCACTACTAATTTTTGAAAAAAAACCGTTAAACCCATACTTTAAATGCAAATTATCAGGTAAAAAAAGAAAATTACGCAATCCCGGAGACTGATCAAACAAAAACTTCGATATTTGTTCATAATCAGGCTCAGCAAGTACATATTCCGCATAGAAAAATCGTTTCAAATAAGCAGTTGAGTTAAAATCTTGACCATAAACTGCTTTTATTGAATGAGCTAATTGTTTGGTATCAGTTGCCAAAATAAAAAATATCCCTTTGACAGAAAACAAGTGCTTAACTGCTTCTAGCAATTCAATTGCATAAGTTGGCCTACAGCGATCCAATTCATCAATAATAATACAAATAGGTAAATGCAAAGTTGTATTAGACTTTCCAGATGCGATTTTATTCACAAGAGCTCCTAATGCTGATGTGAATTCCTCTATTGCATTCTTTTCTTTTAGGAAAGAACTCATAGCTTCTGATGATGAAATCTTTGTTATTTCTGAAATAACATCGGAAATATCTTCTAACTTTTTCTGTTCTTTTTGTGTGCCACCCATCTGTTCAAAATTAAGTCCAGTATAGTGCTTAACCAATGCAGCCAATATTACGGGAATCGAGGGCTTAATAAGTTTTATAGCGGTATCTTTTATTGCCATAACTTGCTGGACTGCTGTTCTGTCACCGGCAAATTTATTAGCAAGCTCTTCACAAACTACTGACACAAAAGACATTAGTGGATCTTTTGTGAAATCGTTTTTCCACGCATCAAAATATACAACCGGAAAATTAACTTCTAGTTGTTTTGAAAATCGTTCCAAAAACCAGGTTTTTCCATGCCCCCATTCTGAATTGATATTTAGAACAAAAGAAGTCTTATCTTTTTTATCAAGCTTGTATAAGTTTTCAATATACCGTTGCAGGTACTTTCCTTCTTCTTCACGACCAAGTAAATCGCCTTTCCAGATATCTTCTTCTGTCATATCCATCTCCCTAAAATTTATTTTGCGTATCTCACCACCAACGCCTGATACAAATCATCTTTAAAACTTGCGCTACTCGCATCCAATGATTGAATGGATTCAACCAGATGCTCGTTGTCTTCGCGGCCATCGAACCAGTGTTTTTTATAGCTGCCATCTTTGTAGCCGTGGTCCTGACGAAAGAAATTCAATACGTTTTTACCGACATAACCGCGATAAAGTTGATCGAAGGACATATTTACGCCGGCCATTAAACGGCCGAATAAACCCAGGTGAAATTGCTTATCCAGCAATGTTGCAGAAGCAAATTTTTCGAGATCAAGACGAAAATCTTTTTCGTCGGTGGTGATTTTCAATTCGTTTTGAATTTTGGCTGTCGCCTGATCAATCGACAAACCGGATTGCAGCAGAATGCTTAAACCAAAGTGCCAAATATCAATTAATTCAAGCGCAACTTGTTCGGTATCCGGAGATTGTTTTTTCCACCACTTCCAACCGTAGTGATCCAATAATTCTGCGCATTCAACCCAGATTGCGCGATACCATTCATAGCCTTGTGATTTCCAATTGGCGTTGACTTTGGTGTTCATAGCATCTTGTAGATCGAGCATGATTTTGATTTGTTGTGGGTTCATTTTTTTGTGGCCTTGTTTGAAATTTAATTTTTTAATCAAAAGCTTGACCCCCTCCTAACCGCCCCCTCGGCAACCGCTCCTGCGTTGCTCTACCTTCTGCACCATGCAGTCGTTGCCAGGGGGAGGGACTTGACTCCCTACTTTTTGCGGAGCGGAATCTGTCCCCTCCCCTGGCAAGGGGAGGGTTAGGGTGGGGTCATTCCGGTAAATACTGCTTCGCTAGCTTAAACAACCGATAAAAATTCTCCGTCGTAATCTCGCCAAATTTTTCCAAACTCAAGCCACGCAAATCAGCAATATATTGCGCAACTTCGCGCACATATTTGGGTTCGTTGGATTTGCCGCGATAAGGTGCGGGGGCGAGGTAAGGTGAATCGGTTTCGACTAATAATTTATCGAGTGGCATGTTGCGTACGACTTCGCGAATTTGTTCAGCGTTTTTGAAAGTGACGATTCCGGAAATACTGATGTAATAATTTAAATCCAGTGCGGCTTTGGCCATTGGCCAGTCTTCAGTGAAGCAATGGAGCACACCAGCGTTTTCGCGGCAGGCGTGTTCTCTCAAAATCGCGAGAGTATCTTCTTTGGCTTCGCGTGTGTGTACGACTACCGGTAATTTTTGTTCTTTCGCGACTTCTAAATGCAAAATAAAACTTTCTGTTTGCAGCGCCTTGCTTTCAGTTTCGTAGTGATAATCCAATCCGGTTTCACCAATAGCGACCACTTTGGATTGTACAGACCAATGCAATAATTGCTC
>CAZICR010000136.1:0-7567 GCA_964537795.1 uncultured Cellvibrionaceae bacterium
CAATGATTTCACCTTCTGCATCGCAAGTATCAGTGACCACCCCCAAACACACAGTGGTGCGATAGGCTTTGTCAGCATCCAGCAGAAATTGCGAAAACTTGGTGGCCTCTCCAAAACACAAAGGCAAAACACCTGTTGCCATTGGATCAAGGCTCCCCGTATGCCCGGCTTTTTCGACAAAAAATAATCGTTTGGCGCGCTGCAAAGCTTGATTGGATGTCATGCCTGCCGGTTTATTCAGCAACAACACACCATCCACCGGACGGCCTTTTCGTTTACGCATGATTAACCCTGTGACGAGCTGTCATCCTGTGGATGCAACTTGTCCTCGGCCAAAGCACGGTCAATCAAGGTAGAAATTTCCTGCCCACGAATAGCGGTTTTATCATAGAAAAATTGCAATTTGGGCACAGTGCGCATATCCATTTCTTTCGCGACAAAACCGCGCAAAAAACCGCTGGCCTTATTCAATACACCAACGGCTTGCAAACTTTTGGTTTCATCATCACCCACAAAAGTCACGTATACCTTGGCATAAGACATATCACGGGATACAACCACCTGATTAATGTTGATCATACCTACACGAGGATCGCGGATCTCCTGGGGAATCACTTGCCCCAAGAGCCGCTGAATAGCATCGGAAACACGGTCTGAACGGAAAAACTCTCTAGGCATGCGCCTGATACCTCATATGAATTAAAGCGAACGAGCCACTTCTTTGATTTCAAAGACTTCGATCTGATCGCCTATTTTCACGTCGTAGTTCTTCACGCCAATGCCACAGTCAAAACCGTTGCGCACCTCGGATACATCATCTTTAAAACGACGCAGAGATTCCAATTCACCCGTAAATATCACTATGTTTTCGCGCAATACACGAATAGGACGATGACGGTGAACCACACCCTCAACCACCATACAACCTGCAACCTGACCAAATTTCGGCGAGTTGAATACTTCACGCACTTCAGCAACACCGAGAATATTTTCGACACGTTCCGGTTCCAGCATACCGCTGAGTGCCGCTTTGATCTCATCCAGCAAGTTGTAAATAATGCTGTAGTAACGAATATCAACACCTTCTGTCTCAGCCAGACGGCGAGTAGTGCCATCAGCACGAACATTGAAGCCGAGAATAATCGCCCCACTGGTCAACGCCAGATTCACATCATTTTCTGTAATCCCGCCAATACCCGACGAAATCACATTCACTTGAACTTCATCATTGCCTATATCAGCCAATGAAGCCTGAATCGCTTCCAAGGAACCACGTACGTCGGCTTTCACCACTACGCTGAGAATCTTCTTCTGACCTGATTCAATATTGGCAAACATATTTTCCAATTTTGCTGCCTGGAAACGAGCCAGTTTTTCTTTGCGCTCTTTTTCAACACGGAACTGGGCAACTTCGCGCGCTTTGCGTTCATCATCCAATACTGCGAAATCATCGCCTGCGCTCGGTGGTGTTTCCAGACCAAGGATTTCCACAGGTGTTGATGGACCCGCTTCTTTCACCTGCTCGCCACGTTCGTTCATCATGGCGCGAACACGACCGTAGGTTTGGCCAGCCAATACCAGATCACCGTGCTTCAAAGTACCTTGTTGAACTAACAGGGTTGCCACTGTACCGCGGCCTTTATCAACACGAGCTTCAATGATCACACCTTTCGCAGGCGCATCAGCCAGTGCATGCAACTCAAGGACTTCTGCTTGCAGGGAAATCGCTTCCAGCAATTCATCAATACCTTGACCTGTGTGGGCAGAGACTTGAATAAATTGGGTATCGCCGCCGTAATTCTCAGGGATAACACCTTTAACTACCAACTCATTAGTCACACGATCCGGATCAGCGCTGGGCTTGTCACATTTGTTGATCGCCACAACAATTGGCACGTTGGCAGCACGGGCATGCTGAATCGCTTCTTCGGTTTGCGGCATGACACCATCGTCAGCGGCAACCACCAGAATTACTACGTCAGTTGCTTTGGCACCGCGGGCGCGCATCGCTGTAAACGCGGCGTGACCGGGAGTATCCAAAAAGGTAATTTCGCCACGGCTTGTGGGTACACGATAAGCACCGATATGCTGGGTAATACCACCAGCTTCACCCGCGGCCACTTTGGCTTGACGGATATAATCCAGTAACGACGTTTTACCATGGTCAACGTGACCCATTACGGTTACGACCGGTGCACGTGGTGTAGCATCACCTTGGTGATCCAGGGATTTTTCAAGCGCATGTTCAATGTCATCATCGCTGACCAAATTAGCTTTATGGCCCAACTCTTCAACGATCAACACTGCTGTGTCCTGATCAATAGCTTCATTCATCGAAGCCATAACACCCATTTTCATCAAACGCTTGATCAGCTCATTCACTTTTATGGTCAAACGCTGAGCCAAATCAGATACCAAAATATGCTCTGGCACGTCAATTTCATGAATAATTTGCGTGGTGGGCTTTTTGAAAGCATGCTTGTTGTTCTTTTTGTGATGGGCACGAATATGGCTGCGACGAGCCAATACATCGCTGTTTTCGTCATCATCAGTGAAAGCCAACAAATCAATTTTGACTGCCTTTTTAGGCGCAGCGGCTACGCCTTTTTTCGCGGCTTTTGCATGACGCTTATTGCCTGAGTCTTCATCGTCATCGTCATCGCGACGGGTATGTTTTTTGGCACCATGCTTGGTGTCTTCTTTCATCGCAGGGGGAGCTATAGGTGTAACTGCAGCCGGCTTATTGCGATTTCCCGGTGGTTTATTTCCAGGCCTTGGAGATTTTTCGTTCCGCTCAGTTGTTGGTTCTGCAGGTCGCTCAGCAGGCTTTTCACTACGCTTGGGACGTGACTTTTCAGCTTTTTGTTTGGCATCTTCACGCGCTTTTACCTGAGCCTGACGCTCAGTTTCTTCAGCCTGACGACGCTCAATTGCAGCTCGACGTTTCTCTTCGATACCATCGGTAAAAGACATGCGATGCGAAGGAGTTTCAGCGGTCTCAGCAACCTCGGTATTGATATCGGGCCGAGTCTCTACAACAGGCTCTTCAACCAATTCAGGTATAGGCTCAACAATTGGAGGAACCTCTGGAATCTCGGGAATTACTGATTCAATTTCCTTTGTTTCGGTCAGTTCTTCATCCTGAGTCTCAGTGACCTCATCCTCACGCTTGACGTAAGTTCTTTTTTTACGAACCTCAACGCTCACGGTTTTTTTCGCCGCACCAGAACCGGTTTTAATAGTGGTTGTGGTTTTACGCTGCAAGGTAATTTTTTTCGGTTCTTGTGTCGCTTCACCATGACTGGCTTTTAGATAAGCTAACAATCGCTGCTTTTCATCGTCCGATACTTTGGCTTCAAGCGATTTGTGCGGCAAACCTGCTTCCTGCATTTGTTTTAACAAACGCTCTGCAGGGGTGCCAATCGATTTGGCGAGTTCGCTAATGGTTACTTCTGCCATTCTATTTCCTCGAGGAGTCTTGTTACCTGTTCGCTAATGTTTTACATCAGGCAAACCAGGGTTCACGCGCTTTCATAATCAGTGTGGCAGCACGTTCAGCATTCACACCTTCAATGTCCAATAATTCATCCACTGATTGCTCAGCTAAATCATCCATAGTCAAAATTCCACGACTGGCCAATTTCATAGCCAATGCCTGATCCATTCCCTCCATGTTTAATAAATCTTCTGCCGGAGCTGCACCTTCCAAACGCTCTTCAGATGCCAATGCACGGGTTAACAATGCATCTTTCGCACGCGCACGCAATTCCTCAGCGATATCTTCGTCAAATCCATCAATTGCCAACATCTCATCCAATGGGACATAAGCAACTTCTTCCAAAGTCGTAAAACCTTCTTCAACCAAAACAGCGGCAACATCTTCGTCTACGTCAAGTGCACTCATAAACAATTCGATATAACCACCGGATTCAGCCTGTTGTTTTGCTTGCCAATCGGCAACGCTCATCACATTGATAGTCCAGCCTGTCAATTCTGTCGCCAAGCGGACATTTTGACCACCGCGACCAATCGCCATCGCCAAATTATCTTCATTAACAGCCAAATCCATTGACCGAGCATCTTCATCAACCACTATGGATTCAATTTCTGCCGGTGACATGGCATTGATCACAAACTGTGGAGGATTGTCATCCCACAGGACTATATCCACACGCTCGCCACCCAGTTCATTGGACACTGCCTGCACACGCGAACCGCGCATACCGACACAAGCACCCACTGGATCTATGCGCCCATCATTGGTTTTTACAGCAATTTTTGCGCGCAATCCTGGATCACGTGCAGCGCCTTTGATTTCAATAATTTCTTCAGAAATTTCCGGAACTTCAATCTTGAACAATTCAATCAGCATTCTGGAATGTGAACGACTCAGTAACAATTGCGGGCCGCGCGCTTCACTGCGAATTTCCAATAACAACGCACGAATACGATCGCCCAAACGAAATATTTCACGCCCGATTAAATTTTCACGGGGTAATATAGCTTCAGCATTACCGCCCAAATCAACAATGATACTGTCGCGGGTCACTTTTTTAACGGTGCCACTTACCAATTCACCCAAACGGTCACGATATTCGTCAACCATATGTGCTCGTTCAGCTTCACGTACTTTTTGTACGATTACCTGTTTGGCCGTTTGCGCAGCAATGCGACCGAAATCAGCATTTTCGATTCTCTCGTTATACACATCACCTGCTTTAAGTGATTTATCTTTTTCGTGTGCTTCTTCAAGCGTAAATTGGGTTCCCAGCTCGGCTAACACATCATCGGCAACCACCAACCAACTACGCCAGGTTTCATAATCACCAGTAGCACGGTTAATGATGACAGCAATAGTGGAATCTTCATCGAAACGTTTTTTAGTGGCTGTAGCCAACGCGGTTTCTATCGCTTGGAAAATGAGTTCTTTATCCACACCTTTTTCGTTGGATACTGCATCAGCGACCAGCAAAATTTCTTTGTTCATGTGTTTGCCTCTGTTAATTCCTCAACGAAAACTGTCAAGAGTTTACGTCAGTACCATGTCAGAACTTTTATTCAAATAGAATAAAAGTCACCCTGAAACTATTTGTGTTCGGCTTATTTAGCCTGTTCAATCCCACGTAAAATTTCCTCATAACGCGGAACCAGATTAGCTTTATCAATTGCACTGTATGGAACTTTTACTTCCTTGTTATCCAACCACAACACAATTGTTTCACCATCAATTGCACGGATTTCAGCTTTGAAACGCCGCCGACCATCAATTGGCGTGCGCAATCGACCAGTAATAGTCTCACCCAGATAACGCTGGTATTGAGTCAGCGAAAATAATTCCCTATCCAAACCGGGAGAAGACACCTCCAGTGTGTATTCACCATCAATTGGATCTTCAACATCCATCACACTGCTAATTTGGCGACTTACTTGTTCGCATTGATCCAGTGAAACACCATCAGCCGCATCAATATAAATACGCAGTGTCGAAAATCGTCCTTGGGTTAAATACTCCAAGCCCCAGAGCTCGCAGCCCATGGATTCAATTACCGGGGCTAAAAGCGCCTGCAGTTGATCCTGTTTAGATGCCATGGGCAACCTCTTGAAAATAACCAATCAAAAAACAAAAATGGGCCCAAGGCCCATTCCAGAAAATCAATACTTAAGGTAATAGGCCAAACCCGGAACAGGTTTAACATCAAACGAAAAAGCCCCGTAAGGGGCTTTTAACACAATTGTTGTCTGGAACAACAATCTGGAATCTTGGTTGCGGGGGCTGGATTTGAACCAACGACCTTCGGGTTATGAGCCCGACGAGCTACCAAGCTGCTCCACCCCGCGACGACAACTCAACTAATCCAGTGGATTAGCGAGGAGGCGCATTATAGGGAGCGCCTCCATAGGGGTCAAGGAAAAAGACTACTTAAACAGATTTATCCAGAAACCGGCCTACGCCTGTCGCTGTCTCGTAGCTACTAATCTCCAACAAACGAAGGTTGGTCTTGAGATTTTTTTGCTGCATTTCTGTCAACAAACGCGTGCGCTCTGCTTGCCGTTGAGACTGAAGCTCTTGCTCTTTAAGGGATTTTTCTTCTGCTTTTTCTTTTTCGCGACTGGCAAACTCTGATCTTTGAGCTTGACCATCAGGCTCTCTCACTTTTTTATCTTTATCACCATCTTCATCAACCGGTTTAATGACTGATTCTTCACGAATTTTTTGATTGATTTCTATACGAGCCTGTTGAGCCATTTTGGCCGCCTGAGCTGCCACTGCACGATCTTGCCCGGAAGGATCTGCAGGCGCACTTGCCGCTCGTGCAATTTGCTCCGCTTTACGCAAAGTCGCTTCAGGATCATTCGGGATAGGACTTGTATCAATCTTTACTTCGCCACCAACCGCATAGCTCACACCATCAGGGCCGCGTTGATAAGTATAGGTCGGGCTGCTGGCGTATTGCCCACCAACTGCTGCATGTGCTTGCTCATGTGCGCGCACTTCCCGGTCACGAGCAGACAATTGCTCAATCACTTTCTGCTCGGTTTCACGCTGTTCTTTTCGTGCCCGTTGTTCACGCTGTTCGCGCTCATCGACAGGTGGCTTATCTGCTCGCGAAGACACGCGACTTTCCTCCGCATCCTGAGCGGGCTTATCTTCAGGAGCGCGACGATTTTGCTGACGAAATGCTTCTGCGGATTGCTCAGCCGCACGAAAACTGGAGGATTTAAGTTCAGCTGATTCCTGACCCACAACCTGACGCCCCGCTGGCTGATAGGTTGCAGGCGCCGATAAAACATAAGTTGAGGTGACATTACTAATCATAAAGCCCTCCTCAAAAAATAAATGGATTGAATATCAAGCCTTAATATCCAACAAACTGCCAATCGTGTCACTGGCCGTCTTAACAACTTTGGCAGAGCTATCGAAAACATTTTGCTGAACTTTCAGATTTACCAGATTTTCAGCCAGATCCTGCGTTGATGCACTGGCCCCCTCTTTCGCCATGCCCGCAATCTGTTGTGCCGATTGATACATAGATGACTGGCTTTTTTGCATACCAATCAGGCCTTGATTAATTACCGAGCCTATGTCCATAACCTGACCTCATAGAGTTTTTTGATTAATATCATTTTAAGCAGGCATCGAATAAAAAACAGCCAGTTTTTATCAGACCTTAAGACTATTTGGCACTAAAAAATAATTAGCTATAACGGGGTCGTCAGGCTTGATGCAACAACTCTATTCAATTGCTGATAGTCCGAGATGACCTTTGCTTGTTCAAACACACTTTGTGCGGTCAGTTTCAAACGACTTTTGATGGGCAAACCAGCCACCTGCAATGCACGGCTACTCCAGCTGTTACAGTTGCTAAAGATACTGTAACGTTGCTTGGCTTTATAAAAATATCCTGTGTTTTCTTCATATGCAGTCAATTCCACAGGTCGCCTTTTTTCATCCAATACAACCGATTTATCAAAATAGCGGATCAGTTTTTTCATGCGTTTCTCGCTAATCATCAAGGGAACCCTTGTCTCTTCCGGAATATAAGGGAACGGTTCACTGTAATAATCC
>CAZICR010000137.1:0-7549 GCA_964537795.1 uncultured Cellvibrionaceae bacterium
GCTTGTTTGGCGTTGGTAGTTTTACCCTTTATCGGATTAACGAAATTACCTCCGCGCAATATCATCAGTTCGCAACATACTGTTACCGTTTGGCAATTGATTCGTTATCCTCGTGCGATTGCAGTAATTTTATTATCTGCCGGTGGTTACGCCATGATGATGATGGTAATGCTCGCCAGTCCATTGGCGATGAATCATTGTGGTTATCAAGCCTCTGATGCGGCGAGCGTGATTCAATGGCATTTGCTGGGTATGTTCGCCCCTTCGTTAATTACGGGTAACTTGATTAATCGTTTTGGTTCCCTGGTTGTGGGATTGACGGGTTGTTTGATTTTGATTGGAGTCTGCGTAATGGCAATTTCCGGCATAGCACTGACAAATTTTCATTGGGGGTTAATGTTGGTGGGAGTGGGTTGGAATTTTATGTATATGGCGGGCACTACATTAATTATGCAGTGGTCTGATTTGGCGTTGCGTAGTCGATTGCAATCGGTAAATGAATTTATTACTTTTGCGATCATGACTATTACCGCAGGTGGAACCGGTTGGTTGTATCAATTGCTGGGATGGCAGTCTTTGTTGGTGTTTGCCATGCTGGTGACATCCAGTTTGTTATTGATTGTCTTTTGGCAAAAACGGCATCAGGACACATTTTAGCTAGTCGATTTGCCGGTTTTGTCTGTTATCATGCCGTCCACAATAATTTTTGACACAGATGAGTTATGTATTACGAATTTTTCGGACTGCGAGAGTCAGCGTTTTCGATAGCGGTGAATCCACGCTATCTGTACATGAGCGACCAACACCGTGAGGCTTTGGCCTACCTTCTCTACGGTGTTCAAAATGGCGGTTTTGTCATGCTCACTGGCGAAGTGGGTACGGGTAAAACGACACTGGTTCGTCGTTTACTGGAACAACTTCCGGAAAATATGGATCTGGCGATTATTCTCAATCCCATGGCGAGTGCACCGGAATTGCTTGCCAGCATCTGCGATGAATTAAATGTCAGTTATATTGAAGATGACCTCACCTTAAAATATTTGACCGATTCGCTGAATATATTTTTATTAAAAAATCACGCGCAAGGGCGCAAAACAGTTTTGTTGATTGACGAAGCGCAACTTTTGCAAATCCCGGTGTTGGAACAAATTCGATTGTTAACCAATCTTGAAACCAATACTGAAAAACTTTTGCAAATTATTTTGGTCGGGCAACCTGAATTAAAAGATTTGTTATCCAATCCTGAATTGCGTCAATTATCCCAACGTATTACCGCCCGGTTTCATCTGAACGCATTAAATCTTGAAGAAACGCAAGGTTATCTTGCCCATAGATTAAAAGTGGCAGGGATGAGTTCTGCATTACCTATTCCTTTTCCGTTAGACATAATTAAACTTCTACATAAGCATAGCGGGGGGATTCCGCGACTAATTAATGTGATTTCTGAGCGATTACTGATAGGTGCATACTCACAGCAGAAATCGATTGTTGATATCGCTATTTTTAATCAGGCCATTCAAGAAGTGACGGGCGCTAAGCCGGTCGTAAAAAAATCAAACAAAAAAGCACTCAAGGCAATTTATCAAGGTGCGGCGGTTATTTTTATTCTGACATTTGTGGTATTTTTAATTCGAAGTCAGGAATTTTTTAATCACAAACAACCACCCGTCGTTATCGCCAGTTCATCAGTGTCCAGTGCTGCATCCAGTTCTGTATCCAGTACCAGTGAGTCGTCATCCAGTGCCAGTCAATCAGTGATGTCAAAGGACTATGTTAATTTTTTAATGGAGAAAACACGTGCTGAATCTTTTTTAATGAATATGGCAGGTGAAACTGTGTTCGATATCAACCTGCCTTGTGGTGTGCAGATAGGGCAGAATTTCCGATGTCAGCGTGATCAACTTTCAACCTGGAATCAACTCAAGGAATTAAACCGTCCGGGGCTATTAACTTTGGTCGATGAAAATAAAAAAGCGTTTTATCTGTTAGTGATTGGTTTGAATACGGATCAATTATTAGTTCGCAATCAACAACAGGAAAAAATTATTGAATGGAACGACATTGTTAACGCCTGGAATGGAGAATTTACCTTTGTCTGGTCCAGCCCGGTTGGATTTGACACTGATTTGCAGGTAGGCGACCACAGTTCGGTTGTTTCATGGGTTGCCGAACAATTTGCCGCAATCGATAAACAAAATGAACCCTTAACCCGATTGACCTTTACGGATAATTTAAAAAGACGTATTGCATTATTTCAGGCAAGTCGTGGGCTTGAAGCAAATGGGATCATCAATCGAAACACCATACAACATTTAAATTTGTTACAGGGTATAGATAAATCTCTGATTAGTTTGCCCGCCAAACCTGTATCGGAAATGACATTAAGTTCTGCCAGGGGAGGTAATTAATGTCGCTGATTTTGGATGCCTTAAGACGTGCTGAACGTGAAAGACAAGGGTCCGAAACGAATCCTGCAGTTTCGGATGCTTTTATTCAGGATACGGAATTACCGACAACTCCGAATCAAAGAAAATACCCCGTCTATGTGGATATAGGGATAATTCTGGCGTTAATTATTATCGCGCTGTTGATTTTTATATACATAAAGAAAGAGCCTGTATCATCTGCTCCTGCTCAAATAGTTGCCAATTCAAATCAGATCGATTCAACTCAAGCAGTCAATAACGAAGCAACAGTCAATGAAACTCTGAATAAGACAGAAAGTCCGTCCAGTGCTATGCGACAAGCTGTCACGGATTTATACCAACAAAAAACTACATCTGTACCCAAAGTTGAAGATGTCGAGGTTGCGCAACTTTATACTGAACCGCAGCCAGTTTCTGTCGAAGTAAACAACCCACTTGCGGTAGCTCCTGTGTCTGTTTCTGTCACCAATCCTTTAGCTGATCAAAGTCCGCAATTACCCAAAAATTTACAACAATTTGAAACTCGCCGTATATCTGATGTTGAAGACACAATACGTTTTGACGATTTATCGTTTAATCAAAAACAATTGTTTCCCAGTATTAGTTATTCCCAACACAATTATCTGGGAAGTTCAGCCAGTAGCGTGGTGATTAACGGGCAACTGATGCGTAGTGGTTCGCGCATAACGCCAGATCTTGTTATTGTAGAAATAGTGGAAGATGGAATAATTTTCAATTATTACAATCAAAAAGTCAGCTTCAAGGCGTTAAATGGCTGGATTAATATGTGAGTATGTTGCAACTATTCCCGCTTTCGCGGGAATAGAAAACTTCTTTGGCGGATCAGCTGTTCATTTTTGATTGCAGATAATTTTGAATACCAATTTTTTCAATTAATGAAAGTTGGGTTTCTATCCAATCAACATGTTCTTCTTCGGATTCTAAAATTGATTTAAGCAAATCACGGCTGATAAAATCTTTCGCTGCTTCACACAGAATAATCCCCTCGCGTAAATCAGGAATCGCTTTTAATTCCAAAGCCAAATCGCATTTCAGTATTTCCTGGGTGTCCTCGCCGATTTTTAATTTCCCCAAATCCTGCAGATTAGGCAAACCTTCCAAAAATAAAATACGCTCAATCAACGTATCTGCATGCTTCATTTCATCGATAGATTCATGATATTCGTGATCGGCCAACTCTTTGAGTCCCCAGTTTTTGTACATGCGGGCATGTAAAAAATATTGATTGATGGCGATTAATTCATTCGCCAGTACTTTGTTTAGTGCGCCAATAACTTTAGGGTCGCCTTGCATAATCACTTCCTCTCATTTTGAAAGTGGAAAGTGTTGCTGTCAGGCAAATGAGTGTCAACTAAAAAATCAGGACGCGATTGCGTAGAAAAGGGAAGATTGATTGTTGTCGCCGCCTTTTGCGGCATCGAGTAATTCCTGTGCTGAACAAGCACATTTGCCGCACTGGCCTGCAACACCGAGGTTTTTACGTAAATGAGAGAGGGTTTGAGCGCCATCATCGATGGCTGCTTTGATTTGGCGGTCAGTTACACCACGGCAAAGACAAATATACATAGGCCTCTTGATTGGAAAACAATCATACTTGATGTGATCTCATGCGAGATAGTAAATCAAATGATATATATTCGCAAATAAAATTAAGGGCGATTTGTATTTGTGTGATTTGAATATAGTCATATGCCCATTGATCTATATAAAAAATTAATATGACTCTCACTTTTCCCTGTGTAAGATAGCTTCGTTCTATTGATTGGCCTCTGGTTATCAATCCAGACATAGATTTATGAATCATCCAAACCTTACAGGAGATAGTTATGGGCGTATTAGTAGGTAAAAAAGCACCGGATTTCACAGCCGCCGCTGTGTTGGCTTCAGGTGAAATTGTCGATTCGTACAACTTTGCTGCTGCCACCAAAGGCAAAAAGGCCGTTGTATTTTTCTATCCGTTGGATTTCACCTTTGTGTGTCCTTCAGAGTTGTTGGCATTTGATCATCGCGTTGCTGAATTCAAAAAGCGTAACGTGGAAGTAATTGGTGTTTCAATTGATTCTCAATTCACTCACAACGCATGGCGCAACACACCGGTTGATCAAGGCGGTATTGGTGCTGTGAAATACACTTTGGTTGCTGACATCACTCACTCGATTGCCAAGGCATATGATGTTGAGTCAGCAGATGGTGTAGCTTTCCGCGGCACTTTTATTATCGATGAAGATGGTGTTGTGCGTTCGCAAATCGTTAATGATCTACCAATCGGCCGTAATGTTGATGAAACCATTCGTACTGTCGATGCATTGATATTCCACCAAAAACATGGCGAAGTTTGCCCTGCAGGTTGGCAGGAAGGTGACAAAGGTATGGACGCATCGCCAGCGGGTGTTGCTAAATATCTGGCTGAACACGCAGATAAACTGTAATTTTTCAGTGAGCTGTATTATTAAAGGGAAGGCAATTGCTTTCCCTTTTTTATTTTCGGTTTGTTGAATGTTGGTTTTGGTTTTTAAAAGTTCCGCTTGCTTCCATCAAAAAGAATTATCAATAAGAATGCATTATGTCTGAAAAAAAAATTGATCTTCATCCCAGTTGGTTAATGCATTTGGCTGCTGAATTTGATGCACCTTATATGCAACAGCTCAAACAGTTTTTGTTGCAGGAAAAGGCTGCAGGAAAAATTATTTATCCGGCATCCAGCAATATTTTCAATGCATTTAACTCGACTCCTTTGGATCAAGTAAAAGTAGTGATTATTGGCCAGGATCCTTATCACGGTCCCAATCAAGCGCATGGGCTTTGTTTTTCCGTACAAAAGGGGATTCAAGTTCCGCCATCGTTGCAAAATATTTTCAAAGAACAGCAGAGAGATTTGGGGATTGCAATTCCGAACCACGGTTGTTTGCAATCCTGGGCTGATCAGGGAGTGTTATTACTCAATGCCACATTAACTGTCGAGCAGTCCAAGGCAGGGTCTCATCAGGGAAAGGGTTGGGAAATATTTACGGATAAAGCGATTGAGTTAGTAAGCGAAGTCAACCAATCCGTCGTTTTTATGCTTTGGGGTAGTTACGCCCAAAAGAAAATGGATTTGATAGACACAAAAAAACATCTGATTTTAAAGGCTCCTCATCCATCTCCTTTATCCGCGCACAGAGGTTTTATGGGTTGTGGGCATTTCTCAAAAGCCAATAACTATTTAAATAAGATAAATAAAGCGCCAATAAATTGGGGCTTGAATTAGTTGTTACTAAAAGTTGCATATTGTTAATAGATGTTCTCCGTTTGCTTTCAATCCTGTGTTAGATTGCGCGATCGAATAAAATCTTGACAGCGCTGTCACTAAAATGTAGTTTTGCGCAGCTGGTTTTGGGCTAATTGACTTAAGGTTGGTCTCTTAAATCAGTCGGCAAGCGGAGTTGAATGCTTATCAGTGAGCGTTCAATCCATAGAAGAATTCGCCCTCATCCAAGGCGAATATGCCTGATTAAGAAAAATCAGGTATGCGTGTGGAAAATAATCCAGATGATAATATTCCTAACAAGGGAGAGCTCTATGTACAAAACTCAAAGCTTTAAAAAGAAGATTTTAGTAACAGCCGTTGCATCGGTTGCCATGAGTGGTTTTATGGCTCCAGCATTCGCGCAAGAAGAAGATACAGAAGTTGTTATTACTGGTATTCGTGCCAGCTTGGAACGTTCAATGGATCAAAAGCGTGAAGCTTCAGGTGTCCAGGACGTAATCACTGCAGAAGATATCGGTAAGTTCCCTGATACCAACCTTGCAGAATCCATGCAACGTATTCCAGGTGTATCGATTAACCGTGAAGGTGGTGAAGGTTCCCGTGTGACTGTTCGTGGTTTGGATTCAAGCTACAACCTGGTTACTCATAACGGACGTACCATTGCAAAAACTACGGGCGATCGTAGCTTTAACTTTGCTGATATTGCCGCAGAATTGGTTGCTGGTGTTGCTGTGTATAAAACCGGTAATGCAACAGTAAACAGTGGTGGTATGGGTGCTACTGTTGATATGAAAAGTATTCGCCCGCTAAGTAACCCAGGTCAAAAAATTGTTTTAAATGCAAAAATGATTTCCGACACATCTTGGGCTGGTGGTGATACTCCAGAAGTATTCGGACTTTATTCCAATACCTTTAATGATGATGAGTTCGGTGTTTCTGTTGCTGTTGGTGTTCAAAAACGTGAAAGCTCATTGGCTCGTGCGCACATTGACAATGGTTGGCGCTCAGCAAGTGGAGTAAATTCATCGAATGGTGATAGCCCTGATTTCGGTATCTATTCCAGACCACAAAGTGCTCGTTATAAATTTGAAGTTGATGAAAGAGAGCGTGTGAATGGTCAGTTGGTTGCACAGTGGGCACCAACAGATGCAATCAAGGCAACCTTGGATTTTGATACTTATGAGCGCTCTGTTTATTCAGATCGTAATGAAGTATCTGCTTGGTTTACCTATCCTGGTGAGTTCAATAGTTCTACCCCGCTTAATTCATATGCCAGAGGCGTATGGACAACAAGTGGCGGTGTGTCTACACCTCTGATTTATTCTGAAACCTATAAGCCTGTTGGTAATACCACTGATAATCCAAATGACTTATCAATGGCGGGTGGCCACTTTGCTCATAAATATTCAGGTGACTCTATCGGTGTTAATGTTGAGTGGGCTCAAAGTGATAGGTTGAAGTTTGTCTTTGACTTGGCTCATTCCGAAGCAACTGATCGTCCAGATCATGGCTTGGGTTCAGATGTGAACCTGTCTACCGCTGGATACACCAGAACCAGTACAACAATTGATACCACCGGTGAAATATTTAGTGTGATTAACGGTGGTGGAAATGCAACTGCCGCGCAAATGCGTATCACAGGTAGTTCTTTCCAAAACAACATCAGTGATTCTGAAGTTGACCAGTACCAAGTTAAAGGTAACTTTGAGATCAATGACGAGAGTAATATTGATTTCGGTATCGGCTCTACGGAAGTATATAACCGATTCCGTAATACCAACGTACAGCAGAATAACTGGGGTGGTTTAGGTACAGCTGGCCAAATGACTTCTGCTTTTGCTGGTACAGATGCAAG
>CAZICR010000138.1:0-7329 GCA_964537795.1 uncultured Cellvibrionaceae bacterium
TGTACTCGACTGACTTGAAGGCTTCTTCAGCAGTCGGGGTATAGAACATGGTTAACCAAATACCTGTCACTAATTGGTTAACCAACACCATCAGGGACAAGACACCAAAGAAATACCAGAAGTTAAAGTTCTTGGGCGCATAGTACTTACCCATGTGGGTATCCCAAGCGCGTTGAACAGGGAGGCGGTCATCAATCCACTGCCATAAACCTACTAACCAATTCATATTTAAGCCCCTTGTTCTTCACCTATAACAACTAAAAACTCACTCTCGTATTTATGAGGTGGGACTTCAAGATTTAGTGGTGCGGGCATACTTTTATAGACTCGACCAGCCAAATCGTATTTGGATCCGTGACAAGGGCAGAAGAAACCACCCTGCCACTTATCGCCACCCAAATCTGCCGCGCCCACATCAGGACGAAACATGGGAGCACAACCCAAATGTGTACAGACTCCCAGGAGAATAGCGAATTCTTTATTAATGGCCCTTTCCGGATTTTTTGCATACCCGGGCTGAATGGACTTATCCGATTGAATATCACTCAGCATTTCTTCTACTGTTTTCAAACCATCAATAGCAGCTTGTGTACGACGAACAATAAACACCGGCTTGCCACGCCACTCAACTGTGATCATGCCACCGGGTTCAATTTTGTTTATATTCACTTTGACTGGAGCACCGGCAGCTTTAGCTTTGGCGCTTGGGTACCAGGACCCAACGAATGGAACAGCAGCACCCACTACACCCACTGCACCAACCACCGAAGTGCCGATGATGAGATTGCGGCGGGTTTTATTAACAGCGTCATTACTCATGACGATTTCTCCCCCAAGAGCTTTAAAAAGCTGGAAAGTCGGCCGTCGTTTCAATTCCGACAGCCAAGACGAATAATGTTTTGGCGAGTCCACAAAAGGCGGGCAATGGTAAAGAATTCACGCCATGCTTACAAGAATAACCACAATAATAAGGCGGGTTATAAGCGTAAAATTTTAGACATAAAAAAACGCCCAAGCTAGAAAAGTCTTGGGCGTTCTTGATAATCATCAATTGGTGAAGAATAAAAACACCAAAATGATAATTAACGCTTGGAGTATTGCGGTCTTTTACGCGCTTTACGCAAGCCAACTTTCTTACGTTCAACTTCACGAGAGTCACGAGTCACATAACCCGCTTTACGTAACGTGCTACGCAATTCTTCATCATATTCCATCAATGCACGAGTTAAACCGTGACGAATGGCACCGGCTTGGCCAAAGCTTCCACCACCACTCACGGTGACAGTCACATCAAACTTGCCGACCATATCGACAAGCTCCAATGGTTGCATAACCACCATGCGTGCTACCGGACGACCAAAGTATTCTTCGATAGTGCGGTCGTTGATACTGATCTGGCCAGTACCTTGAGTAATAAACACACGAGCGGTTGAGGTTTTACGACGACCTGTACCGTAGTATTGAGTTGCTGACATGGTTTATCCCCTTAGATATCCAGCACTTTAGGCTGTTGTGCTGTGTGTGGATGTTCGCTTCCGCCATAGACTTTCAGCTTTTTGAACATAACGCGACCCAATGGACCTTTTGGCAACATACCCTTAACCGCAGTTTGGATAGTACGCTCAGGAGCCTTTTGGATCAGCTTGTCGAAGCTGATTGACTTGATACCACCTGGGTGATTTGTGTGATGGTAATAAAGTTTGTCAGTGGATTTACGGCCAGTTACACGCACTTGGGCAGCATTAATAACGACGATGTAATCGCCAGTATCAACGTGCGGGGTGAATTCAGGCTTATGTTTGCCACGCAAACGCGAGGCTATCTCAGCGGATAAACGACCAAGGGTTTTATTGGCCGCATCCACTATGTACCAGTCGTGCACTACGGCTTCTGGTTTGGCAACGTATGTCTTCATGTTATTCCTGCCTAGGGATGGATGTGGATAAGCGCAAAAGCGCCATAGAACAAAATCCCCCAAATTGAGGGAGGCGGAATTCTACACACATGTGTTTACCAGAGCAACAGGAGGGGGGAAACCGCATATTACCTTCAATGATGCCTGCGTAAATACACATGAAAGCACCGCCTGTACATGGCTGATTGTCATTATTGCAGTAAGACTTCCAATCCAGGTCCGGCCTGTTTGCACACTTTTTCGCTTCAAAGCATCGCCAATGCCTGAAATAAGTGCACAAATCCTATCTTTAAATTTTGCATTCAAACTTACCTATCACAGATTCGCCCCTTTTTTGTTTTGTTATTGGTGCAGTCCGGTGCACCATTTCCATTTTTATTTTTTTTGCGCACCTCAAGAGGGCAATTAATTAATTTTCAAGGAATTGGCACAAGGCTTGAATAGGCTCAGTTGTCGATCACAAAAATTAAATTATCAAAAATTTTTGTTGCGCCCCAAAATCATTACAGGAGTCAATTCCATGAAAGTTGTATTAAAAGGCCGTAAAACCTTTCAAGATTTTTTAAAAAAATTCGCTGCTGTTACGCTTGCATTCTCAAGCTGTTTCAATATAAGCCAAGCACTCGCAGAAACAGGCCCTGCGGAAAAAACCGATTTGAAATTTGGTTTTATTAAATTAACGGATATGGCCGATCTCGCGGTTGCTTATGAAAATGGTTATTTCGATGATGAAGGTTTAAATGTCGAAGTTGAAGCGCAGGCAAACTGGAAAGTCGTTTTGGACCGTGTCATTTCCGGCGAGCTTGATGGATCACATATGCTCGCTGCACAAACAGTTGCTGCGAACATTGGTTACGGAACTCAAGCAGAATTAGTGTTTCCTTTCACTATGGCAACCAATACTTATGCCATTACTGTTTCCAACGAAGTTTGGAAAAAAATGAAGAAAAATATCCCTGTTGGTAGTGATGGTAAATTGGTTCACCCTATCGGTGCAGAATCATTAAAACCCGTTGTAGATGCCTATAAAAATAGCGGGAAGAGTTTACAGATGGGTGTTGTATTCCCAGTATCAACACACAATATGGGCTTACGTTATTGGCTAGGCGCCGGAGGTGTCAAACCAGGTTATTACGCACCACATAAAGGTGACACCACCGGACAAATTGATGCCGATGTATTGTTGTCCGTAACTCCACCACCACAAATGCCTGCAACAATGGAAGCCGGTACCATTCAAGGTTACGCTGTTGGCGAACCATGGAACCAACAAGCAGTATTTCGCGGCATTGGAATTCCAGTAATTGCTGTCAATAACAAAATGGCCGATAAAGTTTTTGGCATGCGCAAAGACTTTATTGTGAAAAATCCAAACACTTCTGTTCGTGTCGTAAAAGCATTAATTCGTGCCGCAAAATGGTTAGATGAAAACAACAATGCGAATCGCTCTGCTGCCGCAAAAATGATTTCAGCTTCACATTATGTAGGCGCCGATTACAAAGTTATCGCCAACTCAATGACAGGTGTTTTTGAATACGAGCGCGGCGATATTCGCCCAGAACCTGACTTCAACGTTTTCTTCCGTTATAACGCTTCCTATCCTCACGTTTCCGATGCAGTTTGGTATCTCACCCAAATGCGTCGTTGGGGACAAATTCCTGAAGCAAAACCTGACGGTTGGTATATGGAAAATGGGAAGAAAGCTGTTGCTCCGGAAATTTATCAACAAGCTGCACTGGATTTGATTGCCGAAGGAAAAATGACAGCAAAAGATTTCCCTGATTTCAAAACTTTCACCGGTATTCGTACACCTGATGAAACTATTTGGATTGATGGAATTAAGTTCGACGCAACCAAACCTAATGATTATTTGAAGCAATTTAAAATTGGTTTGAAAGGCGACGAGAAACTGTAATAAGACTCCGTAGGGTGGGCATAAAGCGAAGCGTGCCCACCTGCTTCAATTTCTGTGGGGGCACGCTTCGCTTTATGCCCAAATTACAGGAAAACGATTATGAGCACTGTATTAACCCAGTTGAATTTTATGAAAATCGAAAAATTATCCCCGGCTAAAATACGTAGCCTTGTTCTCTCTATATTAATGCCTGTAGTGGGTATTTTGGTTTTCGTATTAATCTGGCACATTGCCGCGCCCAATATCAAAACGTCGCTGGGAAACTTCCCTCAGCCAGCCCAAGTATTTGCACAATGGGGCAACCTGGTTGATGAATACAAATCCGAAAAAGAACGTGAAGCACAATTTTATGAGCGTCAGGAAAAACGGAATTTGGAAATTTTGGCGAAAGATCCTGCCGCAAAAATTATTGAACGCGAATTCAGTGGCAGACCCACATTTTTTAATAAAATTGAAACCAGTTTAGTCACTGTTTTATCCGGCTTTTTCATGGCCAGTATCATCGCTATTCCGGTTGGCATCATGATTGGTTTAAGCCAAACCCTTTATCAAGCAATCAATCCGCTGATTCAATTATTCAAACCGGTTTCACCACTGGCATGGCTGCCTTTAGTGACACTAGTCGTTAGTGCCGTTTATGTTTCTGACTCACCCATGTTTTCCAAGTCTTACATCATTTCATTATTTACCGTGAGTCTCTGTTGCTTGTGGCCAACCATGATTAATACTGCTGTCGGTGTTGCGGGTGTTAGCAAAGATTTAATCAATGTCAGCCGCGTATTGCGTTTGAGTTGGTTCACTCATGTGCGAAAAATTGTATTACCTTCTGCAATTCCAATGATGTTTACCGGCTTGCGAATTTCATTGGGTATTGCCTGGATGGTATTAATTGCAGCAGAAATGTTGTCACAAAACCCAGGTCTTGGAAAATTTGTCTGGGATGAATTCCAGAATGGATCTTCTGAATCATTAAGTCGAATTTGTTTGGCGATATTGGTAATCGGCGGAATTGGTTTTTTGCTGGATCGTGCCATTTTGGTCTTACAAACCTGGGTTAACTGGGATAAATCTGCAGTCGTTCGTTAATGACCCAACCCTGTTGTATGCAATTAAAAATTGAGGATTGAATTATGAGTAATATCCATTTAGAACTCAGCAAAGTCGGAATTGATTTCCCCACACCAAAAGGTCCATTTTGTGCACTACAAAATGTGGATCTGAGAATTGCAAAAGGCGAATTTGTGTCGCTGATTGGTCATTCGGGCTGCGGCAAATCCACAGTATTGAATATTGTTGCCGGGTTATATCAAGCGACAACTGGTGGCGTAATGTTAAATGGCCGCGAAGTGAATGAGCCGGGCCCTGAACGCGCCGTAGTCTTTCAAAACCATTCATTGCTCCCCTGGTTAACCGCTTACGAAAATGTTGAGCTGGGAGTCAAACAAGTATTTAAAGGCAAAAAGTCCAAAGCAGAAATGAAACAATGGATTGAACACAATTTGGAATTGGTGCACATGTCACACGCCATTCACAAACGACCGGATGAACTTTCCGGTGGCATGAAACAACGTGTAGGTATCGCACGCGCATTGGCGATGGAACCACAAATCTTACTAATGGACGAACCTTTCGGTGCGCTGGATGCATTAACACGTGCGCACTTGCAAGATTCATTAATGGAAATTCAATATCAATTAGGCAATACCGTCATCATGATCACTCACGATGTGGATGAAGCCGTTTTGTTGTCCGATCGTATTGTAATGATGACCAATGGACCTGCTGCAACTATTGGCGAAATTCTTGACGTAAAACTCCCCAAACCACGCAATCGTCTTGAGCTGGCTGACGACGCCGAATACAACCACTATCGATCTTCGGTGCTGCGATTCCTTTATGAAAAACAAAAAAAAGTGGAGCCCATTAACGCAAAAAAGTCTGAAAAAGTGGTTTCATCTATCAATAGCAAAAACGATACTGAAGCCAGAGTTGCCTGATTATTTTTTACTCCGGATTTGCCGATATTTTTTCAAAAACCCGACAAGTCCGGAATAAATTCCAACCAATCACACCAACACATAATCCACTGGATCCGGCCTGTAGCTTCATTGAATTGACCTACTGCTTCACCTCAAGACAATTCGAGGTTGAAAATAAAATCCATTTAATGCACAGTTCTTTGCATGCATCGCCGGAGACCGCATCCATGGACCTTACATCACTCAATACTTCTTTTAATCATTCCATTCAGGAAAGCGCAGTGTTGGAACTTTTTTACAACAATAGGCCTTTCGTTATTTTGCCCGAACAAACCCCCTTTTATTTGGGACGCGATAATAAGCAGGTGGAATTATCTGTTAGTTGCAAGTTTGCATCCCGCCATCATTGTGTCATCGAATTTCACGGAGATAAATTTGTACTAAAAGATTCCAGTCGCAATGGAACCTTTGTGCAATTGGGGAGTAGTCAGGTTTTTCATATACAGAAGGAAGCAACTCCTCTTATTGGCAATGGCAGTTTCAAACTGGGTGCCACTTTTTCGACCGATGACGCAGAGCGTATTTTGTTTAAAGTGAAAACAAAAACTCATTCTGCAGCTTCACCATAAACAACACCCCGACCGGCTGTACTCATATATACCCGACCAAAGACATTCATATCGCCCAGAATAAACTGGCCGTTGCCGGGGCCACCATATTCGTGGTCATCATCATTGATTCGAATCCAAGTGGCACCCATATCGGTGGACCGGTATACCCCACGCACACCTTTGACTGTCCCCCATATATAAATAGCCGGGTAAGACGTGCCGGGAGCAGCTTTGCCAAAACCAACCGCTGCCGCATAAGTCACCCCCTTCATAGCTGAAAATGATTCACCCGAATCGGTTGATCGAGCCAAACCACCGTAATAGAGAGCTACCCATATATCTCCTTC
Organism: uncultured Cellvibrionaceae bacterium; assembly: GCA_964537795.1. Taxonomy (GTDB): domain Bacteria; phylum Pseudomonadota; class Gammaproteobacteria; order Pseudomonadales; family Cellvibrionaceae; genus Cellvibrio. The sequence continues at coordinate 6,768 of CAZICR010000138.1, forward strand.
CCTGTCAGGAGCAAGACTCATGACTTTTGAGCCAAGCGATTCCAGACTTCCAGCCGCAGAAAAGGAAACACCGGCATCAGTGCTGACCATCATAGTCTTGCCATTCAAGGCATAAAATTTATTCGAATTGATGGGGTCAGCCACAATACGTGCACTGGTGACATTAAGCCCGGAAACAGCTGACCAGCGCTTGCCCAAATTAACCGAGCGATAGCTGATTGCTGAATCCTCAGGACTGTGGAGTAACACTTTGCCATCAGACGAAAAAGCCAACTGCCCGTTTTTTCCCTTGGCCGACGCGGCTTTTTCCCAACTGGTTCCAGAGTCAGATGAAATATAAATAGCTGGCGAATCACCGCCACCTGAACGGGCCACCTTATTTGTCATTCGGGCTGCGACCGCCAAACCTGTCGTTGTGCCCATACGCGGTGTGTGGATAGGGGCATATTGGGAAGGATTGCTGTGGAGGAATCCATCGTAATCCGCAATCACCGTCAGTAAAGGACCATCTGTTGTACTGACCATGTTTAATGGAACTCTTACTTCAATGCCAGCGACATCA
>CAZICR010000139.1:0-7319 GCA_964537795.1 uncultured Cellvibrionaceae bacterium
AATAATTCGCAAGCGCGACGCTTCCATTTCAGCAATACTATCCAACACGCCCCAAGCAAGCCCATCAACAATTACAAGGGCGCCATCCGGTAATCCAGCGAATTGTTTTGCTGCATGATCCAGCGCCCGTGCATCCGGAAATGGAAAGCTGGCGTATAACTGAATCGGGTGAAGACTGTATCCCAAGGCAGTTAATCCGCTGATCAGTTCGCGGTCATAGGCATAACCGCCGGTCAGGGTATTAATATCACCAGGGATCACAAAATAAATATCTGACATAAATAACTCATTCGCTTTCAAATAATTTCAGATTCACCACAATCGCCAGTGATTATTATGCAGAATCTGGATGATTGCATTCAAAATCGCTGATTAATTATCAACAACCACATCGAAAAACAAATTCGTAAAAAGTTGATATATGAACAGTCTCATTTTAAATATTTTTCTCGGGAGAACTAATCTGCAACTGGCCTTGCCTAATCAATCGATCTATTTAATAATCGGTTTTCAACCTTCACAGTGATTTGCATGAACCTCAATCAACAAATTGAACAATGGCTGCAAACGGCCCAAAAAAACTTTAACACCGTTGAACGCCCGTTTGTGACACTTAGCTATGCACAAAGCCTTGATGGCAGCATTGCATTGCACAACCATGCACCTTTGTCATTAAGTGGCCCTGAATCACTTCGCCTGACACACCAACTACGCAGTATGCACGATGGAATTTTAATTGGCATAGGAACAGTCCTGAGCGATGACCCACAACTGACAGTGCGTCACTGGGTTGGCCACAACCCGCAACCGATCGTGCTGGATAGCCAATTGCGCATTCCCGCTAAAGCACGTCTATGTTGTTTGCCGGATAAACGCTGCTGGGTGCTGACCACTGTAGATTACAAAGGAAAAATAATTGAAGGATTGGAGATTACATCCCTGCAAAGTAATGCCGAGGGCCGTGTTTGTTTGCAGGGTGCATTGAAATTACTTAAGCACAAAGGCATAAAAAATTTGATGGTAGAAGGCGGTGCGAATGTGATTAGTGCATTTTTATCTGCCGGCTTTGTAGATGCAGTGGTGATTACTATCAGTCCACGTTTTATCGGTGGTTACAAAGCAGTAAGTGGTGCAGGAAAAAATTCTTTTGCCATGCCACAGATAAAACCATTTTTTTCCGCCCCCTTGGGAGATGATTTAATCCTCTGGGGAAAATTAAATTACGCAGATCACGCCGCATGAATTCATCCAATTCTGTCATAGCAACGCAAGTCTGGTTTAGTGCTGCACGACAAGTTGAGTTGCGCCACGAATCACTTTCCATGCCAGGATCAAACCAGGTGTTGGTGCAAGTAGAATGTTCTGCGGTCAGTGCCGGAACTGAAATGCTGGTCTATCGCGGCCAAATTCCTGATGAAATATCTTTGGATTCCAGCATCGCTGTTTTACAAAAAAAGGCAAACTATCCACTGCAGTATGGTTACGCGGTTGTTGGAAAAATTATTAGCATTGGACTGGATGTAAATTCAAAATGGTTGAACCAAAGAGTATTTGCATTTCAACCACACGCTAGCCATTTTATTTGCGATACAGATTCATTGATTTCTGTACCCGAAGATATCACTGCTGAAAACGCCGTGTTTCTAGCCAATATGGAAACAGCAGTAAATTTAATTCAGGATGGCAACCCACAAATTGGCGAGCATGTCGTTGTACTGGGATTGGGGGTTGTCGGTTTGTTACTCACCAGTCTATTAGCTCGTTTTCCTCTCGCAGGATTATATGGAGTGGATGCAATAGCAACCCGCAAGAAAGTCGCAAACAAATCCGGCATGCAACAGATTGTTGATCCAACTGAAATCAGTCAATTACTCGCCCAGTTAAATAGCGGCGCCGATTTAATTTATGAAGTGAGTGGCTCACCCGGTGCACTTAATTCGGCAATTGATCTTGGCGGTTTCACCAGCCGTATAGTGATCGGCAGTTGGTATGGTAATAAAACTGCTGCGATTGAATTGGGCGGAAAAGCACATCGCAATCGTTTGCAAATTATCACCAGTCAGGTCAGCAGTATTGCACCACAACTAACCGGACGCTGGAATAAAACCCGTCGCTTTGATCTCGCATGGGAAATGATCAGGCAGACGCAACCAGCGAAATTAATCAGCCATCGTGTGGCATTAAGTGATAGCGGAAAAATTTATCAGGCGATTGATCAACAACCGGCTGATGTTTTGCAAGCAATTTTTTGCTACTGATTTTTGTTGCTTTATTTTTACAGGAATTGATTATGTATAGCCTTGGTGTCAGACGTGATTTTATTGCCAACCATTTTTTAGTAGGCGGTGATTGGGGCAGTGAAAATTTTCCACATGCCCATCACTATATTGCTGAAATTATTATTCAGAGTTCAACCCTGGATAAACATGGCTATCTGGTTGATATAGTTGAAGTCGAAGCTGCACTTGATAAAGTCATTCATTATTTTCGCGATAGCCTGCTGAATGACAAAGTCGAATTCAGTGGACTGAACCCCAGCATTGAACATTTCAGCCGCATTATCCATGAAAAGTTACTGACATTAATTAATCCACCGGGTAATGGAAACTTCACCGTCAAATTGTGGGAAAACGACAGTTGTTGGGCGGCTTTCAGTAAAGATTTTTAGCAACTACTTTCAATACAACCGCTCAATAAAAGCGTTCAGTAAAAATTTTTTACTTCTGTTGATTGGTTAATTTCAAACAATAAAAACCCATCAACAACACTACCAGATCACGCAAGCGCATTAACGCAATAAAACTGATTGCGGCTTGCGTCGATAAATTCAGGGAAGTGAATGACCATAACACTGCAACTTCCAAAGTACCAATACCACCCGGTATGGGTAACAACAATGCCATACGCAGTGCTAACAAAATTAACAAAAAACCATAAAGATCGGGATTTACTCCCACAAAATGCAAAACCAACCGCAATTCAGCCAACAAACCAACCCATCCCAACAGGGATAATAAAACAGCTGCAAACAAAAAACCTTTTCGTTCAAACACTAATGTTCGCCAATCATCACCGATATTTTTCCATTGCTGTCCTAAATTCTGAAAATGCTTATTTTGTTGCCAAGGTGAACTGATCCGCTCAAATAAACGATTAAGCCAATTGGGTCTATGCAAAAATAGAATCACCAGTCCACACAAAAAACTCGTAATGACTGTTAACAAAATAAAAGGAATCTGGATATCGGAAATAACTGGATTAGAGTGACTGATGGACAAAATGAGTAAAGCTGCCAGCAACAATACCGAAAGGTTCGTCACCATTTCTAATAAACGATCCAATCCCAATGAAAAAATAGCTGTGCGTAACAATATCCCTTTTTTGTATAGCCAATAAATCTGTAAAGGTTCACCGCCAAATTGTGGCCCCGGTGTAATAAAACTCACAGTTTGTCCGGCTTGACGAATACAGAACAATTTCAGAAAGGAAAAGGATGCAGAAAATGCTTGAATAAGTAAGTGCCAACGCCAAGTCAGCACTAAAATAATGACGCTGTTTAACAACAACCAGCTGATCCAACTGATCGATGTTAATGATTGGATGCTGGTATACATATTTTGCAAGGGTAATTGCGAAAGCGTAAACACTAAAAGCGCTATGGCAATTGCCCACAAGATAATTGGAATTAATTTTTCACGTCGCATCAAGGTAACTCACCATCACGACGATTCACCCAACGATCATCCCACTGCCAAAGACTAAACTGACCTGTGCCAAATAACATAATGCTTACACAAGCAGAGAAAATGACCAACACATTGAGTGTTGATGCCATATCGGCCTGTACAAAAGTGAACACCAACAGTATTAACAATGCACCAATACGGCCTGCAATTCCTAGCAAAACCATCAATAGCGCAATACCACAAATCAAAAATAAAAATCCGGAAATTAAAATATTGTTGCCCGACTGCAGGTAATAGACAAACAAAAATATACACAAGACAAGTCTCGTCACTGGCTGAATCACACACAAATCCAATTGTTCCAATCGTTTAAAAGATGCCGGAGCTATTTGATTACTTAAAGACGTTTGATGTTGAGTCACAATCCGCCCCGATACCACCAACCAATCTACAAGAAAACCGATTAGCAGTGGCAACATAAAGATCGCACCTAATATTTGAGTAGAGCCTGCAGGAAAAAAAGGCAATAACACCACCGCCACAAATCCCATTTGAAAACCAGCAAGTGTTCGACGCAATTCGCTTGGTAATAAAGGATAAACCGGTAACTGCCTTGCAAGACGCCAATTCATTCCCATGCGAAAAAAATAAAAAGCAAAGCTCACCAATAAAAAACTCCAGTGAAGCTTGCCAAAACTAACCGCTAACAAAGGCGCAACAAAAAGTCCCAGCGCATCATAAACAGTATCCAATTCGGAACCCAATTGTGTCGTTCGATTATTAACCCGCGCAACCCAACCATCAATCCGGTCAAGAATTGCAGCGAAACCGTAAAACAATCCTGGAATCCAGGCTAATTCATTTTGCGGAACGGGTTGCAATAAAAATCCTGCAGTCAATGCAATCAATCCACCACGCAATAAGGTTAATTGATTGGCAATTCCCAAACGAGAATATAGGGGCGCATCAGTGCCGGTTCGATTTAAGGGTAAGAGTTTCCATAACTGCCAACAAACCCACAACCAGGTTGCGCTGGCCAATACCAACCAATAAAAAGAAATGAAATGGGATGCAAAATAATAAAATGCAAGCGCAGTGATAATGATGACCAGTGCTCCCACCAGTCCTAAAAAAATCACTTGTTGCTTTAAGGATGACATTGTTCAAACTCAAAAAATTTTAATAAGCAGCAGATCACATTAAACAACACTGATCAACAAACTGTCATCAAAACAACAAAAAAACTTCACATTGGCGATATAGGGTTGCTTCAATACCAATTAACCACCCCACTCAATGACCACCCAACCTTAACCCAAGGAGATTTACATGCTTCATAAACTCCATTTACTTGTCTGTGCTTTGCTAATGCTGCCACTCAACAGTTTGGCACATGGCACTCCCCATAATGACCATCTAGATAAAGATTATAAAAATACCAACGTACAACTTGGGCCTCGTCCATTCTATTTAGTGAAGGATATGGACGAGAGTGAACTCAAGAAAAAATTGCAAAGCTGCGCTAATGGTCCATTTAAAAAAACCAATTTCTCGATTGGTCATCGCGGTGCACCACTGCAATTTCCGGAACACACCAAGGAATCATACGAAGCTGCAGCCAGAATGGGTGCAGGTATTCTTGAATGTGATGTTACTTTCACTCAGGATAAGCAACTAGTCTGCCGTCACTCACAATGTGATTTACACACTACAACCAATATTCTTGCAACTCCACTCGCGGCAAAATGCAGTCAACCCTTTTCACCTTATGATTCCGTGAGTGGAAAAGCAGCCAGTGCCAATTGCTGCACCAGTGATATCACGCTCGCTGAATTTAAAAGTTTGCAAGGAAAAATGGATGCATCCAACCCAAGAGCAACAACAGTGGAAGAATATTTAAAAGGTACAGCAAGCTGGCGCACGGATCTTTACGCAAATAGAGGCACTTTGTTAACTCACGCTGAAAGTATTGAATTATTTAAAAAACTCGGCGTAAAAATGACACCCGAATTAAAATCCGCCAGCGTGGTTATGCCATTTGAAGGGACTTACACCCAAGCCATCTATGCCCAACAATTAATTAACGAATACCGCGCCGCTGGTGTAAAAGCCCGCGATGTCTGGCCACAATCTTTTGATATTCAGGACATTCGTTATTGGATCAATAATGAACCGGATTTTGGCAGACAAGCTGTGTTTCTTGATGATGCCGAAACACCTTTGAATCTACCCGATGCCGCTCAATTACAACTTTATGCCGACGAAGGTTTTAAAATCGTTGCTCCGCCACTCTGGGCACTGGTGACGTTAGATAACAGCAATAAAATTGTTGCATCAGATTATGCCCGCAACGCAAAATCTGCCGGTCTGAAAATGATTACCTGGTCATTCGAACGTTCCGGCCCATTAAAAAATGGTGGCGGCTGGTATTATCAAACCATTAATCCAGCAATTAATAACGATGGCGATATGATGGATTTATTACACGTTTTAGCAAAAGACGTAGGCGTGATTGGTATATTTTCTGATTGGCCAGCTAGCGTGAGCTATTACGCAAGCTGTATGAATTTGAAATAGTGCAAAATATTTTGATTAAAAAGTCCGACCCATGTCGGACTTTTTTATTAACACCAATATGTTAATCAACACAAATAGCCGGGCCGGCAATTCCATCTTTCACAACCGCATAACAACCAAAACGCAAACTATTCTGCTGACAGGTCCCCGTCACCTGCGCACCTGCAGGTTCATTTGAATTCACCAACAAACAACGCGCCGTACATTCCGATGAATCCTTGCAAGCTTTCCCCGCATCCGGATAAGTAACCACACAATGCGGCAACCCCATCCGCCCCGCCCTCTGCACTTCCCCACCATTCTTTTTACAGTGTTTTATTTCTTTACTATTCATCCTTTTATTATAAAGATCACTTTCCTGAAAGTTTTCGGTTTCTTGTTGGGTGACGCAAGCGGATAAAGAAAACAGCATAAATATCGGTATTAGGCGTTTTTGAATTTTCATAGGTTTTTGTCTGATGAATTTACTTTTGAGAGTAGCTCAGCTCCACCAATGAAAGCAACACACCGACTTACAGCAAAACGAAATCAAGCGGCAGGCATAGACACAAATATCAACATTGAATTGGCGCAAAATGCGAGCCAGTGCAAATCTGGTGGGATTGGGGGAGCTCTGGTTGCGACAATTATCCGGTTTTTTTTCGATAAAATAAGCTACATTGAGCGCCGCCTGCTCAAGGCGTCTCCTATAACGATTCTAATGAGTAATTAACATGCACAATAAAATCATTTCCGTTATGACATTGATGCTAATCGCATCCAGTGTTTATGCGGCCAGTAATAGACCCAGTGGTTATACAACTATCTGTAAATCGGATCAGACTTGCTCTGTTTCCACATCTACCAATGTAGCTTATGGCGCTGCCGGACTATTTAGCTACAAAGAGTTAAACGGTACCTTTGTGTGTAAAACCGAAACTTTTGGTGTTGATCCAATCCCCTCCAAAGCCGTAAAAGAATGTTCGATTCCTACCAATGGAACCGGTGTTTCAAGTGTCAGCTCAAGCAAATCCAGTTCGATTTCTTCCTCAAGTAAATCCAGCTCTGCATCCTCCT
>CAZICR010000140.1:0-7306 GCA_964537795.1 uncultured Cellvibrionaceae bacterium
CTGCAGGAGTTATTTATGACATTTTTTAATCGCTTACAAACTGAAACCCAAAATGAACGCAATTATTTATTGACCGCTCCTGTTATTCAACGCTGCATTGGTCTCGGTCAATTCAGTTTGCAGGAATACACTGAATTTTTAACTCAAGCCTACCATCATGTAAAACATACAGTCCCCTTATTGATGGCAGTTGGCAGTCGTTTGCCATCTGAAAAAGAAAATTATCGCGAAGCCATTGCAGAATATATTGAAGAAGAATTGGGCCATCAGGAATGGATATTAAATGACATTGCAGCCTGTGGCCTTGATAAAGAAGCTGTACGCAATGGCCACCCCAATCATGCAACTGAATTGATGGTGGCTTACGCCTACGACACTGTCATGCGCAACAATCCTATGGCATTTTTTGGAATGGTGTTTGTGCTTGAAGGCACCAGTATTAATTTGGCTAGTCAAGCGGCCGATATTATCCAAAAACATTTGGGTTTGCCCAATAAAGCATTTTCTTACCTGCGCTCACACGGCAGTCTCGATCTCGAGCACATGGTGTTTTTTGAAAAACTGATGAATGGTTTAACTGAACAAAAAGATCAGGACGACATAATTCACGCGGCAAAAATGTTTTTCACACTCTACGGCAACATCTTTCGTTCAATTGAACAAAAATCAGTAGCAAAAGCAGCTTAATTAACCCAAACCAGATAAGGCCCAATTATGAAACTCAAAGGCAAGCTGATTTTATTAACCGGTGCCACTGGTGGTATAGGCCAGGCGATTGCCAGGCGATTGGCAGCTCAAGGTGCACGTTTAATTTTGGTAGGCAGATCAACCCAAAATTTAAATACACTGGCACGCGAATTAAAAGTTTTAGCGAACCAGGGTTTTATATTACAAGCTGATATTACCCAGCAGTCAGGTCGTGAAACTATTCGTACTGCATTACTCGCATTGCAAGAGCCATTGGATGTGTTGATCAATTGCGCCGGTGTAAATTTATTTGGAATGCTCGAAGATAATGAACCCGAAGCTATTGAACAACTCATTAGTACCAATATCACCGCCAGTATTTTATTAACACGTTTAACACTGCCATTTTTAAATAAAGAATCCGGTCGCATTCTGAATATTGGCTCCAGTTTTGGCAGTTTGGGCTATCCCGGTTTCAGTGTTTATTGTGCGAGCAAATTTGCACTACGCGGTTTCACTGAAGCCTTGCGCCGCGAATTAAGCGACAGCCATATTCAAATTGCACATTTAGCTCCACGTGCGACCAACACCAGTCTTAATAGTGATGCTGTTTGTGCAATGAATCAGGAAATGGGTACGGCAATGGACGAACCTGATTTGGTCGCTGCGCAAGTTGAAGCCATGCTCTCAGCAAATACTATGCGCGATCGCAACATGGGTTGGCCTGAACGATTATTTTTACGAATTAACAGTATCTTTCCCCGCCTTATCGACAATGCACTTGGCAAACAATTATCGATAATCCGGCGCTATGCACAGCCACTGCCCAAGTAATAGCAGCCGATTTTTAACGTTCCATTTATTAATATTGGAGATAACACCATGAAAAATATGATGATGAAATTAATCACCTTGATCACCCTAAGTTTACTTGCACTTGCCAGCTATGCAGATGAAACAATGGATATCAATAAACTGCAAACCCGCTGGGCCGAAATCAAATATCAATTACCGGAAGCAGAACAAGAAAAAGCCTTTGCAACTTTGGTTGCAGAAGCAGAACAATTGACGGCAACTCACAAAACTGCTCCTTTTTTAATTTGGGAGGGCATTATTCGCTCAACTTACGCGGGTGCAAAAGGCGGACTGGGAGCACTTGACCAAGTCAAACAAGCAAAGAAATTATTTGAACGCGCAATTAAACTTGACCCCGCCGCCATGAACGGATCAGCCTATACCAGCCTGGGTTCACTTTATTATCAGGTTCCCGGCTGGCCCGTTGGTTTTGGTGATGATGATAAAGCCAAAGAAATGTTGTTAAAAGGTTTGAACTATAATCCTGATGGCATAGACTCCAATTACTTCTACGGGGATTATCTGTTGGAACAAAAAGAATATCAGCAAGCGGTTGCTGCATTCGAAAAAGCATTGAAAGCAGCGCCACGTGCTGATCGACAATCAGCGGATGCCGGACGTAAAGGTGAAATTGATTTAGCCATGGCAAAAGCAAAAAAACATTTATGATGGAAAGATAGATGCAAATATTATTAGTCGAAGATGATACCCTGCTCGCGGAAGGCATAGTCAGCGCTTTATCGCGTGCAGGTTTTGCGGTGAATTGGCTGGAAACAGGCAAAGCCGCTTGCGCGCAGGTTGTAGCAGAACCGCCAGATATTATGCTGCTTGATCTTGGCTTACCCGACATGGATGGGATTGAGATACTAAAATTAGTACGGCACAAAAAATTACCCACGCAAGTATTAATTCTCACCGCACGTGATAGCACTAATGCCAAAGTGATTGGTCTGGATTCAGGTGCGGATGATTACCTCACCAAACCTTTTGCTCTTGATGAATTACTTGCACGTTTACGCGTACTCGAACGTCGCTTGGGTAATGCATCTTCTTCGCTGATTAACATTGGGCCATTAAGTTTAAACACCAATCAACATCAGGTTTTACTGGATGGTGTTGAATTAAGTTTATCGCGCCGCGAATACATGCTGCTAAAAGCACTAGTTGAAAATGTCGGTGTTATTCAAACTCGTGAAGGATTGGAAACCAAGTTATATTCCTGGGATGATGATATCGCCAGTAATGCGGTTGAAGTACATATTCATAATTTGCGAAAAAAATTACCACCCAATTTTATTCGAACCTTGCGTGGCATTGGTTATATGGTGCCACGCCCGTGAAATCCATTCGTGGATTTTTAGTCATTATTTTATTGGCAATAGTCACACTTGCCAATTTTGTTGCCGCCTTGCGTGGTTACCTTGGCAGCATGGATGAAGCTGAACGTTTATTTAACCAGCGCCTCCTGCAACAAATCGATTTATTAAACTACACGCTGCCGCTTTTACACGACAACATTAAAGCGCGTACCGAACCATTACTTTTTCCCGCCACTCCAACAGATAAAGAAACTTCACTTGAATTTCAATGGGTCGCAGACGATGGAAAATTACTGGCAAGATCAGCCGCCATGCCAGAAAAAGTGGTGGTAACACTTGAAGAAGGTTTTCGATTTATTAATTTCAATAACTATCGCTGGCATGTATTGGTATCACCAAGTCTCAATAAAACCGGTTGGTTTATTATAGCTGAGCGTGATGACCAGCGTTATCGGCTGGCGGAGTCGATGATTATGCAAGCCGTATTTCCAATGTTATTAACCATCCCGATTGTCGGATTGATTATCTGGTGGGTAATCGGCGTTGGTTTAAGACCTGTCAGAAATCTTGCAGAAGAATTACGTCGACGTGAAGCAACTGATTTACATACCATCGACCAACATAATATCCCATTTGAGTTGATTCCACTGGCACAATCCGCCAATGATTTATTGCGCCGTCTGGAAGCATCATTTGCACGCGAAAAACGATTTTCCGGCGATGCGGCTCATGAATTGCGAACACCCATTGCAGCGTTAAAAATTCATTGTGAAAATTTAATACATGAACTGCAACCAGTACCTGCGTCAGTTTTAAAATTACAAACCGGCATTGAACGCATGAGTTATCTGGTAGAACAAATTTTATTATTGAACCGTACCGCTCCCGATCACTTTATGGGAAACTTTGAACCGGTCAATTTAACTCAATTAGTGAAACAAATCATTGTTGACCAGAGTGAGGCTCTCGAATTAAAACACCATCAAATTGAATTTGATGGTGATGAATCCTGGATAATCGGCGACGCTTCGGCGCTGGCAATTTTGATCAACAATTTATTAGCCAATGCAATTAAATACACACCCGATGCCGGAAAAATTGCTATTAATACATGGCACCGTGGTCGACAAGTGGTATTGGAAGTTATGGACAATGGACATGGAATTCCTGATGATCAGTATGATCGTGTCTTCGACCGTTTTTATCGATTGGGTGGCGACAGACATAATTCGAAAACACCGGGCTGTGGTTTGGGCTTATCAATAGTGAAGCAGGTTGTCGATTTACACGGCGCACAGATCACATTGACGCAATCTCGCTATGAACAAGGCTTATTAGTCATGGTCACTTTCGCAGCCCATCTAATACCTCAAACTGAAATGAAAAAAATTAATCATAATAAATTACCTGATCATAAGGTTGCAGATAATGAAACGGATAATTAATTTTGTAGGGGCTGTTTGCTTATTTTTTTGTACTTTTGCAAAAGCAGACCTACCTATTTTCACGATTGAAATTCGCGATCATTTATTTTATCCATCAGAGTTAGTCATTCCGGCCAATACCAAGGTGAAATTAATCGTTATTAATCAGGATCCAACACCGGAAGAGTTTGAAAGTTATGAGCTCAATCGTGAAAAGGTGATTATGGGCGGTGCCAAAGCCACTATTTTTATTGGGCCATTGGTTGCTGGTGATTATCCTTTTTTTGGTGAATTCAATCCAAAAACAGCACAAGGTTTGATTCGGGTGGAGAACTGATATGCTCGATGCCGTATTATTGGTTTTGCGCGAAGTATTGGAAGCGGCACTGATAATCAGTTTGCTACTGGCGTTAAGTAATCAATTTCAGCTGCACTTTCGCTGGAGTTTTATTGCTTTGGCGATAGGAATTTTCGGGTCTTGGCTATTGGCACATTACGCCTATGAAATTGCCGACGCAGTAGAAGGAACAGGCCAGGAATTACTTAATGCAGTTTTATATGTATCCGTGGTGATATGCGTAATTGCCTTGGGACTATTAATTTTGTCATCTGCACATCAATCTGTAACAAGCCCTTTAAATCAAAAATTCACAACCCGTCACCCTAGTCTTATCTACAGTTTATTTATCATTATCGTCAGTTTTTCATTAGCACGGGAAGGATCAGAAATCTGGATTTACCTTTCAAGTTTTACCCGTCAACCCAATCTACTTACATCGGCATTTATCGGCGCGGCCATTGGTACTGGTATCGGAATGAGCCTCGGCGCAATTACTTATTATGCGTTCACTTTTATGTCGAAGCGATTTTTTCTACCGGTTTTTTTGATTGTAATCAGTTTACTGGCTGGCGGATTATCTATGCAAATTGCCAAACAATTAATGCAAATCGGTTTACTCGAATCGGGTACGCCGCTGTGGGACAGTTCTTTTTTAGTCAATGAACACTCATGGTTAGGCGAGTTGCTTTATGCATTATTAGGATACGATTCGCGCCCTGCTCCAGTACAAGGCATTTTTTATATATTCACAGTTGCACCCATTTTACTGGCCAGCTTGTGGCATGTTTGGCGACTGCGAGTAAAATCCATAAATAAGCCACATAAGTAATGTCGTATGAATAAATTTTGTGTCAACTTACTAGTTTTACTCTTTGTCGTTATTCATTCACCTGCAGGTGCAGATATGAATCGCGTCTATCATCCTTACGTCGAACAAAATGAACGCGAATTGGAATATGGATTTACCCTTCGCGATTTAAATGGTGAACGCGAATTACTCAATCGTTTGGGAGCGGGTTATACATGGAACGATAGAGTGTTTACTGAATTTTATCTTCTGGCCGAATCCATGACACACGAAGAAACACAAATGGCAGGTTATGAAATAGAAGTCAAACTACAGCTCACAGAACAAGGGGAATATTGGGCTGACTGGGGTTTATTATTTGAATTCGAGACCGCGAAAGACATCGATAGTCATGAATGGGCAGCAGGAATTTTGTGGGAAAAAGAAATCAACCATCACTGGGTCGCAGCAAGCAATTTCATAATCGGCTATGAATACGGTCGCGATATAAAAAATGAATTTGAAACTGCCTGGCGCGGGCAATTACGCTATAGGCACAGCAGCAGTATTGAACCTGCATTTGAATTTTATCTTGACGATAAAGACTGGGCAGCAGGGCCAGCCTTGACGGGTAGAATTAAATTTTCAGGCCGCAAACAATTGGCTTGGGAATTAGGTTTGTTGTTCGGATTGGATTCCGAAACACCGGAAAACAGTTTACGCGGTGGAATTGAATTTGAGTTTTAATTTGGATTTGCTATCGGGGGCAACTCCGCAACAATATCGCTAGTCGAGACTTTGGTACGGGCTTTTTCACTCAAGCTTTGAATGTTGTTAATTACATCCTTTGCTAACCAACTAACCGAGGCATCCGGATGATTAACCAAATCTTGTACCAAATGAACATGACTTTCATTACCTGTGGCGCGCAACGCCAAAAGTGCATCCAGTTTTACGCTGACATTTTTATCTTGCAGTAGCGGCGCAATTTTATCGGCGGCACCTGCGTAATGGGTTTTTGCTAGTGCCACTAAAGTTTTTTGGCGAACTTCAGGATTATCACTAGTCAAACCGGCTTGTGATTCAGTAATTTGTTTTTCCAGCAAACTGTTATCGCCACGCATGGATAACACTTGTGCAGTTACGCGTTTAAGATCAGGGTCAGTTTGTTTTTGGTAAACCGCTTCAAGTTCAAAATCAGGCAAACTATCACTGTTTTCGGCCATATCAGCCACAGCTTTGGTAGCCAGCGCAATATTTTCTTTTCCGGGATTAGCCGACAGAAAATCATTGATTCTTTCGGAAAAAGTTCGTGGGTTAAAATCATTGCGCGTTGCCAAATCTTTTAATATTTGTTGGGTGTCGCGAACAGGGCCAGAATTTGCTGAAGTATCAACAGATGGTTCAGCGTTTTTTTGATTAGTTTGTGGTGATGCCAGAGCGTGGTTGGTTGCAGCCAATGAATTCCTTTGCGTATTTCCGGATTCACTCCCACGAAGCCTCGTTAATTCTTCATCTTTTTGTGCAAGTAACGCATCCAATTCATTAATTCTATTTTCCAATACAGCCAATTGTTCCTGGCCTGTGGAGTAATCATCTTCTGTTAAATAGACAAATCCGTAAGTCAACGCAGCACCTATGAAAGCCGCCAATAAAAACTGTTTTGTGGAATTGCTGATAATCATCTTTCTCTCTGGATGTTTTAATTTTTATTAATTTTTTATTGATACCAATTAAAATCCTGTCCGATAAAAAGGGGCAGCCACCTGCCCCTTTTTATTACAGAATCCAACTCAATTGTTGGTTGACATGATTAAATATCACCGTAACAAATCGCGCCATTACAGTGTAACCACTCACTCCTACCGCTACCGCCACCACAAGCACCATTTTG
>CAZICR010000141.1:0-1790 GCA_964537795.1 uncultured Cellvibrionaceae bacterium
GATTTGGGTGGTGTAGGGGTTCCAACTTAAGCCCAAACTTTCTACAAAGGTTTTTGCGTTGGCTTGCCAATCGATTTGTGGATAGGCAGAAAGATGTGCGTTGTAATTACCCACTGCGCCGTTAATCTTGCCCAGCAGTTCGACTTTTTTCACAGCATCAACCTGACGGCGCAAACGAGCAGCCACGTTAGCCATTTCTTTGCCGACTGTGGTAGGCGACGCAGTTTGCCCGTGAGTGCGGGACAACATTGGGACATCAGCATAATCATGAGCCAGTTTGACTATGCCATCGATAATCGCTTCGGCATCTTTCAAAAACACTTCACGGCCTTCGCGCAACATCAAACCGTGAGACAAGTTATTAATGTCTTCTGATGTGCAAGCAAAATGCACAAACTCCAAAACCGCTTCGAGTTCGGTATTGCCGACAAATTTTTTCTTTAAAAAATATTCAACGGCTTTTACATCGTGATTGGTGGTGCGTTCAATATCTTTGATGGCTTGCGCATCTTGTTCGTTGAAATCGCTGACGATTTTATCCAGATATTGATTAGTAGCAGAACTGAATGCAGGTACCTCAGGAATGCCACTGTGACGACTTAGTTGCTGCAACCAGCGTACTTCGACTTCGACACGAAAACGAATCAAACCAAATTCGCTGAAAATTGTGCGCAGCGCAATGGTTTTATTGCCATAACGACCATCGACTGGCGAAATGGCGTTAAGAGCGGAAAGTGTGTCGAAGCTGTTGTTCATGTTGGACCTGTTTTGAAAGTTAAAAATAAATTCTGTGAAAAGACCCCCTCCTAACCTCCCCCCTCGGCAACCGCTCCTGCGTTGCTCTACCTTCTGCATCCATGCAGTCGTTGCCAGGGGGAGGGACTAATCCACTCCTTAGAAAGCAGGGAGTAAAGTCCCCTCCCCTGGCAAGGGGAGGATTAGGGTGGGGTCATGTTTTAAATATTCCCGTCATTCGAGCGGGTCAAGCCTTTAAGCATTTCCTTCACACATTCCGCAATTTTCTTGCGCTGAAAAATTAATTGCCAACGGTTTCCACCAAGTTGTCGCCATAACATAGCGGAGCGTACAGCGGCCAAAAGCAATGCACGAATTTGATTGGCTATGCGCGGCTGTTGCAAATAATTGTAGTCACCTTTTACCTGAATACGGAAACGGAAGGTGCTGAGTGTGTCGCTGTAAATTCCACCGAGATTGGCAATCACATTTTCATGTGTATTGGAAAAATGTTGCGCTTGTTGATTGGCTTGTTCGATACGGCTGGCAATGACATTCAGCATATCTTTGCGGCCGGATAATTTTTTCTGTAAGTGCAAGACACCCAGCGCATAACGAATTACATCCTGATGTTTAGGCGTGTTTTTAACTAATAATTCATTGAGCAGTTCTAAACCCATGCGCAGATTTTTTATATCGCCACCATAAATGGTGAGACTGTCGCTTGGATTCAAATCCAGAACTGAGTTGACAGAGGTGTTAAATGCTTCTGTTTCGGTTTGTCCGGTTTTCGCAACTTGCTCAACGAGAGCAACTGCCTGAAATAATCCGGCGAGTGCGAGTGTCAAATCATAAAAGTCTTTTTTCATGGACATTATCTTAAATACAGGACCTTAAACATTGCTTGTGGATTCAATGACGGCACCACCCAAACAAATATCATCTTGATAAAACACCACTGATTGACCCGGTGTGACAGCGCGTTGTGGTTGATCAAATAATACTTCCAATTGGCCATTCGCTAATATTTTAACCAGACAATTCTGATCGGGTTG
>CAZICR010000141.1:1800-7259 GCA_964537795.1 uncultured Cellvibrionaceae bacterium
GATAACGGGTTTTGGCACGGCAGCGAAATTCTGCAGGTGTTTGTCCATTAATCCAATGCGCTTGTCCGGCAATTAATTGATTGGTGAATAGCAAAGGATGATCAGTACCTTGAACCACAATTAAAACATTGTGTTGCAGATCTTTTTGCGCAACAAACCAGGGTTCTTCATTTCCACCTTTAACACCGCCAATACCCAAACCCTGACGCTGCCCGAGTGTGTGATACATCAATCCCATATGTTCGCCCAATACTTTGCCTTCGGGGGTTTGAATTTCACCTGGTTGTGCTGGCAAATATTGTTGCAAAAAATCTTTAAAACGACGTTCACCAATAAAACAAATTCCGGTGCTGTCTTTTTTGTTGTGGGTAATCAGATCATGTTGTTCAGCGATGCGGCGAACTTCAGGTTTTTCTAATTCACCGACAGGAAATAAGGATTTAGCAAATTCGGCTTCGCCAACAGCATGTAAAAAATAAGATTGATCTTTATTCGGGTCGAGACCCTTTAACAAATAAGTATGGCCATCTCGATCGGCGCGGCGCACGTAATGTCCTGTTGCAATAAATTCACCGCCCAGAACTCGCGCATATTCCATGAAGACTTTAAATTTGATTTCGCGATTGCAGAGTATGTCAGGGTTTGGCGTGCGACCGGCTTTGTATTCTTCCAGAAAATGTTCGAATACCTTGTCCCAATACTCGGCAGCAAAATTGGCGGTGTGCAGTTTGATACCAATGCGGTCGCAGACCATTTGTGCGTCAGCGAGATCAACTTTTGCTGTGCAGTATTCAGTGCCGTCGTCTTCGTCCCAGTTTTTCATAAACAATCCTTCAACCTCATAACCCTGTTGTTTGAGCAAGAGAGCCGAGACAGAAGAATCAACACCGCCGGACATGCCGACTATGACGCGAGGTTTTACAAACATAAGTTTAGGCGCACGGGGAGAAAATCAAGGCGCGCATTCTACTCGCCTCATCCCACCACTTCCAAGGGAAAGCGTCGTCCAGCGCGATAATCTTCAATAATTTGCAAGGTCATGGGGCTTCGCAGTTGATCTTTTCTGGCAACAATTTCTTCATATGTTAACCAGACAGCGTCGATAATGCCTTTGTCCAATCGACGATTAGCATCAAGGCTGATAGCCTCGCCAATAAAGGTAGTGCGGAAGTAAGTGATGTTATTTGATGGGGCAGTGTACAAATTGACGCCGACAACACCTGTGAGTTTGATGTGCCATGCGGTCTCTTCAAGTGCTTCGCGTATAGCAGCTTCGACTAAGGTTTCGTTGGGCTCCAAATGACCAGCGGGTTGGTTAAAAACTTTGCGCCCATCGGCTTCTTCGTAAACCAGTAAGTAGCGATTATGGCGTTCAACCAAAGTTGCAACAGTCACATGAGGTGCCCAAACCATAAAAAATTCCTCTAAGAAATGTAAAGATTTTGTCGCGATATTATCCATCAATTCACAAGCATGGAAATAAAACACACTATTCTTTTCTATTTGAAGTTGAATGTGTCGAAGAAAGCTGGGATATGAGTGGAAAAGAGTCATTGTTTACCTCCTGACACTATTCGACAGTCATTTGGTTTTAAATTGCGCCTGTTACCATTTGTGACAAATGTGTATTTTCCAGACCAGTTGGTCTGTGCCACAATCCGCAGCCTGAAATTTCCAATTTTTTACCAAGGATTTTTATCATGAGTAATACCAAGTCTGTTCTTGTTGCCCTCGGTACCTTACTACTAATAATTTTTATCATAGTCGGATTGAAAGCCAGTCAATTGTCTTACATGAGTACAGCATTCGCTTCAGCTCCTCCTATGACAGAAACTATTAGTACTTTTGATGCAGCAGAACAATTATGGCCTGAATCTTATTCTGCGGTGGGTACTGTGGAAGCATCTGAAGGCATACAGGTATCTGCTGAAGTTGCCGGCAAAGTGAAAGAAATTCGTTTCAAATCTGGCGATCAGATTAAAAAAGGTAGTGTTCTGTTGATTCAGGAGTCAGGTAATGAACAGGGCCAACTGAGTGCAGCAGAAGCGCGTTTGCGTTTGGCGAAATCCGATTACGAGAGATTGTTGCAGTTGCGCAAAAATAATACGGTATCCCAAAGTGAATTGGATTCGGCGCTACAACAAATGGACTCTGAGCAGGGTGAGGTGGATAATTTAAAAACTACTCTGGAAAAGAAAATTGTTCGCGCTCCTTTCGATGGTCGTTTGGGTATTCGTAAGGTCGACCTTGGCGAAGATTTGCAAGTTGGAAAAGAAATTGTTTCCTTACAGGCAACCAATAGTGTTCGTGTGAATTTCCCAGTACCGCAATTTTGGTTGGTAAAAATGTCTCGTGGATTACCCCTCGCAGTCAAGTTGGGTGATGGTTCTGAAACGGTGATTCAAGGGGAGGTGACGGCTGTAGGTGCAGATATCCATCCAGTCACCCGCAATGCATTGGTGCAATCCTATTTGGGTAACCAAAAAAATCTGTTGATTCCTGGGATGGCAGTTAACGTTACTGTCACTCTTGCAGATCCCAAGCCTGTATTGGCAGTGCCCTCAACTGCAATTATTTACGCTCCGTTTGGTGATACCGTTTTTGTGATAGAAACCAATGACAAAAACCAGTTGATTGCACGTCAGCAATTTATAAGATTGGGCCGGTCGCGTGGTGATTTTGTTGAAGTGCTTGACGGTATAAAACCAGGTCAGAAAATTGCCAGCGCAGGTGCATTTCGTTTGAATAATGGACAAGTCGTCACTATCAGTGATTTACCTGTTCCTGAATATTCAGCAACTCCTACACCAGCCGATAGTTAATTTTAGCGAGCACCAGTCTTATGAAATTTACTGATATTTTCATCAAAAAACCGGTGTTATCACTGGTTGTGAGCTTGCTAATTCTGATTTTGGGTTTACAAGCAGCCAGCAATCTAACTGTACGCCAATATCCCCGCAGTGATATCTCCGTTATTACTATTCAAACTGTTTATGTAGGTGCGAATGCTGAATTAATTAAAGGTTTTGTGACTACACCGATTGAGCGTGCAATCGCATCATCAGGGGGAATTGATTACATCGAATCGCAAAGTGCGATGAGTATGTCAACGGTCAACGTACATCTAAAATTAAATTACGATCCACTTAAAGCTATGACGGAAATTTCTGCCAAAGTGAATGAGGTTCGTAATGAATTACCTCCGGAAGCCGAAGTTCCGACAATTAAAATTGAAGCAGCAGATCAACAATTTGCTGCAGAATATTTAAGTTTCAGTTCGGAAATTCTGGAACAAAACCAAATAACCGAATTTTTAACACGATCTGTCCAGCCACGGTTAACGGCGATCGCAGGTGTGCAAAAAGCTGAAGTGTTAGGTGGTCGCACATTTGCTATGCGTATTTGGTTAAAACCTGAACGTATGGCTGCGTTGAATGTGACACCGGTACAAGTGCGTGCCGCCTTGCAATCCAACAACGTACAGGCTGCTGTTGGCAGCACACGTGGTTCTTATACGCAAGTCAATCTGAGTGCCAATACTGATCTGAAAAGTGTTGAGGAATTTAAAAATTTGGTTGTTCGTAATTCTGCGGATGGAATTATTCGATTAAGCGATATAGCTGATGTTGTATTGGGTGCAGAAAATTACGATTCGGTGGTGAACTACTCAGGCGATACTGCTGTGTTTATGGGGATTTTTGTTTCGCCGAATGCCAATTCGCTTGACGTTATTCGTGCTGTAAACGAAGAAATGGAAAAAATCGAAGCCGATTTACCCAGCGGGCTCAATGGTCGGGTTGCTTATGATTCAACAAAATATATTGAATCCGCTATTCATGAAGTGATTAAAACCCTGACTGAAACTTTATTAATTATTGTTATCGTGATTTTCCTATTTTTGGGTTTCAGCCGTGCGGTGATTATTCCGGTGCTGGCTATTCCTTTATCGCTGATAGGTGCAGTTTTTATTATGCAAATCTGCGGTTTTTCTTTGAATCTTTTAACACTCCTTTCAATCGTACTTTGTGTTGGTTTGGTGGTCGATGATGCGATTGTGATGGTAGAAAACATTGAACGTCACATACAGGAAGGTTTGTCACCGTTTCAAGCGGCAATTGTGTCTGCTCGTGAGCTGGTTGGACCAATTATGGCGATGACCTTTACCTTGGCATCTGTTTATATTCCGATTGGTTTTGCCGGTGGGTTAACCGGAACCTTGTTCCGAGAGTTCGCGATAACACTTGCAGGTGCTGTAACTATCTCTGCGATTGTTGCGGTGACATTGTCACCGATGCTTGGCTCTCGCATGTTGAAACCACATAAAGCTTTGAAAGCACCATTGGAAGGCCCATTTGAAAAGTTCCGTGATTGGTATTCAGGAAAATTACACAGTGCACTGAATTATCCCATTGGTATTTATGTTTTTTGGGCTGTTATTTCATTACTCTGTATCCCTCTCTACGTTATGTCGAGTAAAGAGTTGGCACCTATGGAAGATCAAGGCGTCATCTTTGGTATTGTTGATGGGCAAGCTAACTCAACTGTTGACCAATCATCATTTTTTGGAAAACAGGTTAACGAAGTTTTCATGTCAGTTGAAGAAACAGATTTTACCTTTCAGGTAACTTTCCCGACCGGTGGTTTTTCTGGGATGGTGACCAAACCCTGGGCAGAACGTGATAAATCTGTGTTCGAAATTATGCCGGAAGTGCAGCAAAAATTAAGTACGATTGCCGGTGTAAAAATTCTGCCGATAACACCACCACCTTTACCTGGCGGGGGGCAATTCCCGGTTGAATTTGTTATTGCATCAACAGCTGATACCAAAGAAATATATTCTTACGCAGTCAAACTTGAGAAGGCTATGCGTGAATCCGGAAAATTTTTCTTTCAGCAGTTGGATGTGCGAGTTGATCAACCTGATTACAAATTAAATATTGATCGTGAGAAAGTGGCCGATCTTGGTTTGGATTTACAAACAGTGACCGCCGATGTAGGCACTTTGTTGGGTGGTGGTTATGTCAATCGTTTTAATATGGCTGGACAAAGTTACAAAGTGATTCCGCAAGTTAAACGCAGTGCCCGGCTGACTCCAGATGATCTTGCCAATTTATATGTGACGGGTCCTGATGGTGGTTTGATTCGTCTTGATCAGGTTGCCACTATGACGCATTCTACAGAGCCTCGAAGTATTAATCGCATGCAACAATTGAATTCAGTAAAAATTTCTGGCGCTGCAGGAATTCCTACAGGAGAGGCTTTGGCGTTTCTGGAAGAGGAAGCGCGTAAGATTTTGCCAAAAAATTATTCTATTGATTACACCGGTGAGTCACGTCAATTGGTTCGTGAAGGCAATACCTTTTTACCTGTGTTTGGTTTGGCAGTGGTGATGATCTTTTTGGTATTGGCAGCTCAATACAACAGCTTCCGTGATCCGGTTGTGATTCTTTTGGGATCTG
>CAZICR010000142.1:0-6723 GCA_964537795.1 uncultured Cellvibrionaceae bacterium
GAGTAAGAATGCAAGATTGTGTGGGAATTTCAAATTGCTGAATAACACCATCCACTAAATAATAAAGCTCCATCAGCGCTGATAAATTATCAGTTGCCGGATTAATACCAATCACTGCATCGCCGGAACCATAGAGTAAACCATCAATCATGGATGCCGCGATGCCGCGTGGATCATCAGTCGGATGATTGGGTTGCAAGCGTGAAGATAAATGACCGGGTAGGCCAATGGTGTTGCGAAAGCTTGTAATCACTGAACATTTTTTTGCAACCAGAATTAAATCCTGATTGCGCATTAATTTACTGACAGCGGCTGCCATTTCAGGCGTGATCCCCGGCGCAACACGACTGAGCACTTCAGTGGTCACAAAATCGGACAATAACCAATTACGAAAATCCGCGACAGTTAAATGACTGATTTCTGCAAAGGCTTTTTGATCATGAGTGTCGATAATTAAACGGGTGACTTCATCGCTTTCGTAAGGAATTAATAATTCTTGCAAAAATTGTGAGAGCGGAACTTCAGCCAAACACATACGCGCTGCCATACGCTCTACATAAGTCGCGGCAGCAACACCGGCAAGGTAATCACCGGAACGCGCAGGTGTTGCTTTGGCCATGACTTCTTTTAAATTGCCAAACTCATAGGTTTGCACACCTAAGCTGTGTTTGTAACGCATAAGTACCCCGCGAGCTACCCAACCTTAATGTTCAAGCTTGGCAGATAGTTTTTACAACTTCCAGTTTGTCAGAGTGTTGTAACAATATTATCCGATGAGGCATCGCGGTGATGTTGCGTCAAACTAAAATACACAAAGGTCAAGGCCATCAACACTGCAAATAGAAGCGCGAGCTGCGGGTTAAAATAAATCATAGTGATTAAACAAATGATTGCCAGCGTCAAAGCAATACCAGGGAAAACAGGATAGGCTATTGCGAGAAACGGGCGATCCAGTTGCGGCTCCTTTTTGCGTAACGCAAATAAACTCAGCATGGATACTATGTACATCACAATTGCACCAAACACGGCCATGGTGATTAAATTGGCGGTGAGTGTCATGCCGTTAAATTGCAAATCATCACTCAGAATTGCCGCTATACCTACAACTGCACCTGCAATAATCGCTCGGTGCGGAGTTTTGAATTTGTCATTCACGACCGCAAAATAACCTGGCATATAACCGGCGCGTGCCAACGCAAAAATTTGTCGCGAATAGCCGAGAATAATTCCATGAAAAGAGGCGACCAAACCGAATAAGCCAATCCACACCAGCATGTGTAGCCAGCCGCTGTCCTCGCCCACTATGACTTTCATTGCCTGCGGCAGCGGATCATTGATATTAGAAAGAGTGCGCCAATCGCCAACACCGCCGGCAAAAATCATCACACCTATTGCCAATACGACCAGCGTTAAAATACCGCCAATATAAGCGCGCGGAATTGTACGACGTGGATCTTTGGCTTCCTCAGCCGCCATAGCCACACCTTCAATCGCCAGAAAGAACCAGATTGCAAACGGAATTGCGGCGACTATGCCAGTAATTGCACCTGGGCTGAATTCTGTTTCACCCGCCCAACCATTGGCGACGAAATTGGCGACAGAGAATCCCGGTGATACCACGCCCATGAATACTAACAATTCAAATATTGCTAAAACGGTGATCAATAATTCAAAGGTCGCGGCAATACGTACACCAACAATATTTAATCCGACAAAAACTGCATAAGCACAAATCGCAAAGGTTTTGGGATTCACCTCGGGAAATTGCACATTCAAGTAAGCGCCAATGGCCATCGCAATTGCAGGCGGTGCAAACACAAATTCAATTAGTGTTGCAAAACCCGCAACAAACGCCATCTTTGGACCAAAAGCACGGCGCGCATAGGCAAAGGGGCCACCTGCATGGGGAATTGCAGTCGACAATTCAGTAAAACTGAAAATAAAAGTCGTGTACATGATCGCAATCACAATGGTGGTCACTAAAAACCCGAGTGTGCCTGCTTTATCCCAACCATAACTCCATCCAAAATATTCACCTGAGATCACCAACCCAACGGCTAGTCCCCATAGATGCCAGGCATTCAAAGAACTCTTAAGGCTTGAACTCATCGCTATACCCCTTTGCATTAAATAGTCGATTCTTTCTGGCAGGATTCATACCATTGATGGGTAATAAAAATTGTTCAAGGCAAACATGGAGTTAGTGACATTTTTTTGGATTATCAATGGAATCAGGGTTTTGTTGTGCCACACAAAGAAACAAATAAAGTGAACAGAAAACCGACGTTTGCACCAAAATGAAGTTTTTCAAAGATATTAAATCTTGTATTGCAATAAAAATGATTTCAATGACTGTCTTAAAATCAGCCCAATAAATGATTCATTTCCAGTGAGGGTTTTTCACAACTTGTGTTGCCAATAACTTTTGCAGGAACACCTGCAACGGTTGTGCAAGGTGGGACTTCTTTTAAAACGACACTGCCAGCTCCGATTTGCGCGCAGTGCCCGATTTCGATATTGCCTAAAATTTTTGCGCCTGCACCAATCAGTACGCCTTTACGAACTTTCGGGTGTCGGTCGCCCGCTTCTTTTCCGGTTCCGCCCAAAGTAACTGATTGCATTATTGAAACATCGTCTTCAACTACCGCTGTCTCGCCGATTACAATTCCGGTGGCATGGTCAAACATAATGCCTTTACCGATTTTTGCGGCTGGGTGAATATCCACAGCGAATACCGATGAAATTCGATTTTGTAAAAACAAGGCCATGGATTCGCGACCTTGTTGCCATAACCAATGCGCTATTCGATAGGACTGCAGTGCGTGAAAACCTTTGAAATAAAGTAGTGGCGTGACCAGTGAACAGCAGGCTGAGTCGCGCTCGTTAACAGCAGTTAAATCGGCTCGCAACGCTTCGCCAATAGATTTATCTTTAGCGAAAGCTTCATCAAATACTTCGCGAATTAACATCGCGGGCAGCGCAGGGCTGTCGAGTTTGGTTGCAAGGTGAAAGCTAACAGCGGCTTCCAGAGTGTCATGATTCAAAATAGTGGCATACAAAAAACTCGCCAACACAGGTTCGCTGTCAGCTTGCTGGCGAGTCTGTTCACGCAGAGTCTGCCACAAGTCATCAAGCATCAAGTCAGGTGCTGTCGCGTTCATGAAAGGATCCTCTGTTATTTGCCTGACATTATCACGTGATTCAAATACAAACTTCAATAAATCACTAATGGAGGCTCGTTGATGGCGGCCAGTTGCTCACGTAACTGCAATATGTGCTCACCCCAATAACGCTCGGTATTAAACCAGGGGAAAAATTTGGGGAAAGCCGGATCTTGCCAGCGACGCGCAAGCCACGCACTATAGTGAATAATGCGCAAACTACGCAGGCTTTCGATAAGCGGTAATTCCCGCAAATCAAAATCACAAAATTCGCGGTAACCTTCCAGTATTTCACTGAGTTGTTCGGTTTGTTGCTGGCGTTCACCGGATAACAGCATCCACAAATCCTGAATCGCCGGGCCATTGCGTGCATCATCAAAATCGACAAAGTGAGCGACATCATTGCGCCACAAAATGTTGCCGGGGTGACAGTCACCATGCAGTCGTATTTTGTTGTAAGGAATTTGCATTTTTTCTTTGCAGGTTTTGAGTAAATCTTCCACCAAACTGCTGTAGGCTTTTTGTAAGCTCTCAGGAATAAATTGATGAGTCAACAAAAACTCAGCGCTATCCGTACCAAAAGTTTGTAACGTAATTTCCGGTCGGTAGCTAAATGTTTTTGCTTGCCCCAATGCGTGAATGCGACCCAGTGTGCGGCCTAATGACAGGAGTGTATCCATATCGTCCAGATTGGGTGCGTGGCCACCTTGGCGAAGATAAAGCGCAAAACGAAATTGCTCAAAGTGATGCAATGTTCTGCCATCTGGATCAACCATTGGCGCCACTACGGAAATATCCAAATCCTGCAAGGCGAGTGTGAATTGATGTTCTTCCAGAATTTGTTCATCGCTCCAGCGTTCAGGGCGATAAAATTTCACGATAATGGGTTGAGATGATTCTATACCGACTTGATAAACACGATTTTCGTAACTGTTAAGTGCTGATATGCGCGCGTCACTGAGTAATCCGGTGGACTCAACAGCGGTCAATACCAGATCCGGCGTTAGTGATTGATAAGGATGATCTTGCCCCATGGCCAATACTCAAATAATTTCCGCCATTCTAGCGGCTCACGTATAATCGCGTGCAATTTATTTCAGGGTCACGGTTATGCGTCAATTACTGCTCATTACAGTGTTTTCATCGTTCAGCCTGCTGACGGCCTGTGCAACACATGTCCCGGAACCTGTCACTGAAGCTGATGATGTGGAGCTGGAACAAACAGAAGAACTTCCTGCTGATAATGTCAATTCAACGCAATCTGCCCAAACTCTAAAGCCAGCAGAAATCAGCAGAACTCCGCCTGCAGTGACCATAGCAACTGACAGTTTGGCTGCGATGGCGCGTCAGCAATACCAGACGGGGCAATATCAGTCTGCAATCGCAACGGCTGAGCGTGGTTTACGTATTGATCGACGCTCCGCCAGTTTATATTTGGTTCTGGCTCAAAGTTACATGCAATTGCAAATGCCCCAGCAGGCTAAAAATTTTACGCTTCAAGGGTTGAGATATGCTGTAAAGGGTTCCGATATCGAAAAAAGTTTGTTGAGAATTAAAAACGATTTAAACGAATAACCTATTGTCGAAGTTGCGCCGTAGTCAGTTATAAAATCCCAAGACGACTCCGGCGGCGATCAGCAATCCTCCACAAATTCGGTTAAATATTTTTTGATCTTCCGGTGATTGAATCCAACCCATAATTTTTTTACCGGCAATCGCGTAGATAAACATCCAGCATAAATCAATACTTAAAAAAATTACTGTGAGATAAACATATTGCAGCGATAAGTTTTGCGCTTGATTAATAAATTGTGGAAAAAGCGCACCAAAATAAATGATGCCTTTTGGGTTTGTGGCAGCAATTAAAAATCCTTTCAAAAATAGGTGGGGGCTTTGATATTCCGTTGCGGTTTTGGGTTCAGCTGCGGGTCGTCGGAATAATTGCACGCCCAAATAAATTAAATAGGCTCCGCCAATATATTGAATCCAGACCAATGCGTCAGGAAATTTTTTTAGAAATAGCGCGACTCCCAATGCTGAAAGCAAAATCAGCATTAAATTCCCAAGGCTAATACCCAGCATACTGAGCAACGTTTTTTTCAAGCCGTAATGAGCTGCGTCGCTCATACAGTTGATCATTACCGGCCCTGGGCTGGCAGATAACAACAGGGTTACCGAAAGAAACGCAACTAAGTGATTTAAAACTTCCATCAGGCGGCTCTGGGATTTGAATATTTACCCAATCTATAACCAAGAGGCAAAATGCGCAAAGCCTTCTATACTTGGGAGCATGATTGGTCATGGGTTAACAGGTGGAATATGGCGTATGCAACAATTTCCAAAGCAATCATTATTTTGGAAGAACTATTGGCTGGGTTAGACAAGGCTTATTGGGAAGCTAATTCAGCAGACAATAAAGATTTCTTCTACGACATCATTCGCACTATTTATGCCGAATTATCAGAATTAAACAAGCTCAGCGTTCAGGACCATGATTTGCGTTATGAATCAGTCACTGAGTCCTTTGGTGTTGCTCAGGTTAAATTAATGCAATTGAATAAATACATTCATGAATTGGTTTTGCATTCGGCTACGGCCGCAAGTCTGGAACGCTTGATTCCTGATGCGTTAACCTTAACAATGCAAGAATGAAACTTATAACCAATTAGAATCAGCGGTTTCACATAATCGCAAAAGAATTTAAGAATTGTTTGGAAAATACTGGCTAATTCTGTTAACTGCACAATACTTAGGTACAGGGTAGTGCTGAACATCTTCGCAGAGGGGTTAGTGTGTAGCGTCTCTGTGATGATCTGAAATTGGGGTAAAGCATTACCCTTGGGTATTTGAGGCCCAGTTGGAACTCCCTTTGTTTTGTATCTAGTATGGTCTTGGCCGATGTTGAAAAACATCGGCTTTTTTGTTTCTTGCGGTGTTAAAACTTTTTTATTTATTGCAGGCAATTCGCAATAAAGCCCCAACCGAAATGCTGTCAGTAATATCACCGCGCTTTACCATTTCAATCGCTTCTGTAAGCGGGATTTTTTTATATTCAATATCTTCTGTGGATTCCAATGATTGTTGTCCGGTTGATAATCCTTTGGCGATAAAAACAATCGCCAGTTCATCGGACACTGAGTTGGATAAATGCATACGCATTAATTCCGTGATCTCTGCCGCTTTCAATCCAACCTCTTCTTCCAATTCACGGCGTGCGGCATTGACGGGATCTTCACCTTTGGGGCATCCGCCTTCGGGAATTTCCCATGTGTATTGATTGAGTGTGTAGCGACTTTGTTTGACCAGCCAGGTATTACCTTCCTCATCAATCGGTAATACACCTATGGCAGTATTCTTAAAGTGTACAGTGCCATAAATGCCATCGGTTCCTTTGGGTGTAATCACTTCATCATGAGTGACTTTTATCCAGGGATTTTCATAGGCAATTCGCGATGATTTCACTTTCCATCCGCCAATTTTTGGTTGCAGATCAGAATTTTTCATAGAGTAAGTTCCAGTTAATGTAATCTGTGGGCGGCTAACTGGATATCCGCTACTGATT
>CAZICR010000142.1:6733-7248 GCA_964537795.1 uncultured Cellvibrionaceae bacterium
ATGTTGCCTTTATAGCGATCAGCACCTGTGGAGGTAAATTCAAATTGGTAATGGCGGCGTAAATACCATTGTTGTGAATTTTTGACAGGGCGAATGGAGCGCAGAACGATCGTTTGGTCGAGCAATTGAACGTCGGCCTCACGACAGAACTGCAGGGCAGATCTATAAGCCAAATCTTTATAGGCGAGATTTTTATACCAAAGCGCAGCGATAGTGCAAATTGCCAATAGCCAGAAGATAGCGTAGATATCGAGATACATTCAGCGATCCTAAACAGGCCTGAATCAATCAGGCCAAAAACAACAAAGGGCGATTGATTGCTCAATCACCCTTTGTATTTTCACTCATCTAATTAAAGAGGAGTTACGTTTTCGGCTTGTGGGCCTTTTTGACCTTGGGTCACTTCGAAAGTCACTTTTTGACCTTCTTTCAGCGTTTTACGGCCGTTGCCGTTAATCGCGCGGAAATGTACGAATACATCCGAACCACCATCACGCTCAATAAAACCGTAACCT
>CAZICR010000143.1:0-7245 GCA_964537795.1 uncultured Cellvibrionaceae bacterium
GAACCGAGGCGTGTTTGGCTGCAGCGCGCATGGGTTGTAAAACTTTGTTGCTATCGCACAACATAGAAACCCTCGGCCAAATGTCCTGTAATCCTGCAATCGGTGGAATTGGTAAAAGTCATCTGGTCAAAGAAATTGATGCAATGGGCGGCGCTATGGCGCTGGCCACTGACAAAGGTGGAATTCAATTTCGTGTATTGAATGCGCGCAAAGGTCCAGCGGTAAGAGCAACGCGTGCGCAAGCCGACAGAATTCTCTACAAAGCGGCCGTACGACATATTTTGGAAAACCAACCCAACTTGTGGATATTTCAACAAGCCGTTGATGATTTGGTATTGGAAGGATCTGAAATTCGCGGTGTGATTACCCAAATGGGACTCACCTTTCACGCCAATCAAGTGGTGTTAACTGCAGGTACTTTTTTAGGTGGATTAATTCATATTGGAATGCAAAATTATTCTGGTGGTCGTGCCGGTGATCCACCCGCAATTGCATTATCAAAAAGATTACGTGAATTAAATTTACCGGTAGGCCGTTTAAAAACTGGAACACCTCCGCGAATAGATGCACGCACAGTGAATTTTGAAGGTCTCGAAGAACAATGGGGCGATACGCCAGTTCCGGTGATGTCAGTGCGTGGAAATCGCGCTATGCATCCGCAACAAATTTGTTGTTACATGACTCATACCAATGAGAGAACACACGATATTATTCGCGCGAATCTCGATCGCTCACCTATGTATTCGGGTGTGATTGAAGGTATAGGTCCGCGTTACTGTCCGTCAATCGAAGATAAAATTCATCGCTTCGCTGATAAAAGTTCGCATCAAATATTTATTGAACCTGAAGGTTTAACCACTCACGAACTTTATCCCAACGGCATTTCCACCAGCTTACCCTTCGATGTGCAATTGCAAATTGTGCGTTCAATGAAGGGTTTTGAAAACGCGCATATTTTGCGTCCGGGTTATGCGATTGAATACGATTATTTTAATCCGCAAGAATTGCAACACAGTTTGGAAACCCGTGCGATTAAAGGTTTATTTTTTGCGGGACAAATAAACGGTACTACTGGATATGAAGAAGCTGCGGCACAAGGTTTGTTAGCGGGAATCAACGCGGGTTTGCGTGCGCAAGAAAAAGAAGCTTGGGTTCCGAGTCGCGATGAATCTTATATTGGGGTGATGGTGGATGATTTAATTCGTCTAGGCACCAAAGAACCTTACCGCATGTTTACCAGTCGCGCAGAATATCGTTTGTTATTGCGTGAAGATAATGCCGATTTGCGTTTAACTGAAATCGGTCGCAACCTGGGTGTTGTAGGCGATGAACAATGGGATTTGTATTCGCGCAAACGCGACACTATTGAAATCGAGAGACAAAGATTGAAATCCACCTGGATTCAAGCCGGCTCGGAACAAGCATTGGAAATCGAGGCAAAAACCAATACTAAAATTATCCGCGAATATTCGTTGTTTGATTTATTAAAACGTCCTGAGTTGAATTATGCAGATGTGGCGTCTCTAAAAGGCGAAGCCATTGCTGATGAATTAGCAGCAGAACAAATTGAAATCAGCGCAAAATATTCCGGTTATGTTGATCGTCAACAAGATGAAATTGATCGTTTGCGTGTTTATGAAAATACCTTGATTCCGGAAAATTTTGATTTTTCTTTAGTGGATGGCTTATCCAACGAGGTTAAACAAAAATTAACCCAAGCAAGACCACAAACGCTGGCTCGCGCTCAAGGTATTTCCGGTATTACTCCAGCGGCTATTTCACAATTACTAATGTATTTGAAAAAGCAGGGTTTATTGAAACGTTTGAAATCTGAAGTTGTTTAAAAAGGATCACTTGTGCCAGATGCTAACCAATTGTTGATTAAGGGCGCGGCTGAAATGGGCGTTCAACTAACGTCCTTGCAACTTGAGCAGCTGATGCACTACATCACCGAATTTGAAAAATGGAATAAAGCCTATAATCTTTCGGCGGTGAGAGAGTTGGAGCAAATGATTGGCCGTCATTTGCTGGATAGCTTAAGTGTGGTTCCCTGGCTTAAAGAAAAGATAGAGTCAAAAGAAAAACTTGGACAAACCCCGGAGTTGGAATCTATTATCGACGTGGGTACCGGCGGTGGCTTGCCAGGCATTCCTTTGTCGATAATGTTTCCGCAAATACGTTGGACTTTATTGGACAGCAATGGCAAAAAAATGCGATTTCTGTTTCACATTAAAACTCTGTTGAAATTGGATAATGTCAGTATTGAAAATCGTCGGGTCGAGACTTTTCAACCTGAAAAAAAATTTGACGCAGTGATTAGTCGGGCTTTTGCCAGCCTGCAAGATATGACTGAAGGATGCCGTCATCTTTTAAAATCAGAAGGGATTTTTTTAGCCATGAAAGGTTTATTTCCGCAAGATGAAATAGCACCGATAAAAAATAAAATTGATTTACTTGAAACTATTAAATTAAAGGTTGCAGCAACCGAAGGCGAACGCCACTTGTTAGTACTGCAATCAAAATAGCAACATTACACACCACCATTGTGGTAAAGGATAATTACGTGACAAAAATTTATGCCATTGCCAATCAAAAAGGTGGAGTTGGAAAAACGACGACTTGCGTAAATTTAGCGGCATCATTGGTGGCAACTAAAAAACGTGTGTTGTTGGTGGATTTGGATCCGCAAGGCAATGCCACCATGGGCAGCGGCATTAATAAAAATGAAATCGAAGAATCAATTTATGATGTATTAACTGACCAGGCAGCTATACAAGATTGTTTGATTGTTTCGGAATCCGGTAAATATCACGTACTTCCGGCTAACGGAGATTTAACAGCAGCTGAAGTTGAAATGTTATCTCTGCCGAACAAAGAGCGTCGTTTGCAACTTGCATTGAATAAAGTACGCGATCAATACGATTATATTTTGATTGACTGCCCGCCATCATTAAATATGTTAACGGTGAATGCGTTAACGGCGTGCAATGGTGTGATTATCGCTATGCAGTGTGAATATTATGCCCTGGAAGGCTTATCGGCACTGGTGAATACCATCAATCAAGTGCAACAGGTTTTAAATCCTGATTTGAAGATAGAAGGTTTGTTGCGCACAATGTATGATCCTCGAAACAGTTTGACCAACGATGTATCAGTACAATTACAACAACATTTTGCTGATCGACTGTATCGTACTTGTATTCCACGCAATGTTCGTTTGGCAGAGGCCCCCAGTTTTGGTATGCCGGTGATTTCGTTTGATCGACAATCAAAAGGAGCAATTGCTTATTTAGCGCTTGCAGGTGAGATCATCCGTCGTAATGAAGCACAACATAAACCCTTGGCAGAGCCGCTGACAGAATAAAATTTTTTCGGATAATATCATGGCAAAAAAACACAAAGGTTTAGGTAAGGGATTGGATGCACTCTTAAGTGCAGGTTTGGGAATTAGTTCACCTGCACCGCAAATGCCAGTGAATGAAGATGCTAGTCAAAAAACACCGGAATACAAAGATGGAAAACTTGCTCATTTGCCTGTTGAAATTATTCAACGCGGAAAATATCAACCACGCCGCGATATGCATCAGGAAGCGCTGGAAGAATTAGCCGAATCCATCAAAGTCCAGGGTGTAATGCAACCCATTGTAGTGCGCCCGATTGGTGATGGTCGTTACGAAATTATCGCCGGTGAGCGTCGTTGGCGTGCAACACAATTAGCGGGAATTGATAAAATTCCAGCGGTGATTCGCGATGTGCCGGATGAAGCTGCGATTGCGATGGCGCTGATTGAAAATATCCAGCGCGAAAATTTAAATCCCATGGAAGAAGCCATGGCGTTAAAACGTTTGCAAGATGAATTCGAATTAACACACGCCGAAGTTGCACAAGCCGTTGGAAAATCTCGCACCACAGTCACTAATTTATTGCGTTTGATAGCTTTGACTGATGATGTTAAAACTTTACTCGAACACGGCGATTTGGAAATGGGCCATGCGCGCGCGCTGTTAACTTTGGATGCTGACGCACAACGCGATATCGCCAAACAAATTGTCGCCAAAGGTCTATCTGTTCGCCAAACTGAAACGCTTGTTAGATCCTATCAAGAACAAAAAATAAAAACCAAATCCCAAGAACCCGCAAAAGCTTCCGCCGATATTCGTCAACTGCAGGATAAATTATCCGATAAGCTTGGTGCAGAAGTGCTAATTCAACATTCCGCCAAAGGAAAAGGCAAGCTGGTGATCAATTACAACTCGCTGGACGAGTTGGATGGGATACTGAATCACATCAAATAAAACATTTACATCAAATTTACTAGCCAAAATTTAACTTGGGTGCTAGCGAGCCCGTTGCTGGGGTATGGATAAGTCTCTATAATGCGCCGCAATTGTGCGTGCCGGATCGGGGTGTTACTAATGGTAATGCCTTAAAAATTGTGACAAAATGCCGGCCGTTTTTGAGGTTGTCCTTTATGTCAAAAAGTCTTAAGGGACGAGCTTACGCCTTGCAAATGCTGGGGATGCAGTTTCTGATAGTCAGTCTGCTGAGCCTTGTAGTCTGCATTTGGGAAACGCGAGTCGCAATAACATTTTTCATGGGTGGAATGATCAGCGTTTTGGCAAATCTATGGTTTGCGCTGGTTGTGTTTCGCCCTCCATTAGGCTCGCCTCCGGGGCGAATGCTAGTGGCGTTTTATCTAGGGGAAGCCGGAAAAATCATCATCATTGCCCTGTTATTTATGATTGCCTTCAAGCGAGTGCCTTGGGTAAAGGAAATGACGATGGGATTGACGCTCCTGACAGGATTTATTGCCAGTCAGTTGATTGCTTGGATTTATCCCCTGATAAAGCACAGACCAGGTGCGAACTGAGCGCTGGCTGATAACCGATTTTTATTTTTAAATGTGGAAATATCATGTCTGGTACTGAACATTCTTTAACCTCAACCGAATATATCAAACACCATTTGACCAATATGACCTATGGTCAATTGCCTGACGGCAGCTGGGGATTTGCTGAAAACGCAGAACAAGCAGCGGCCATGGGTTTCTGGGCAATTAATGTTGATACTATGGGTTGGTCGTTATTTTTAGGTGTGTTGTTTTTTATTATTTTCCGCTCTGCTGCAAAAAAGGCCTCTTCTACAGCAATTCCTACGGGTCTTCTCAATGTTGCTGAAACAGCAATAGAGTTTGTTGAAGACAACGTAAAAAATATGTTTCCTTACAAAAATCGCATGATCGCGCCTTTGGCATTGACCATTTTGGTTTGGGTGTTTTTCATGAACTTCATGGATTTGATCGCGGTGGATTTAATTCCAGGGATTGCGCAAAAAATCGGTGGTGCTATGGGTTATGACCCGCATTCAGTTTTCTTCAAAATAGTTCCTTCAACTGACCCAAACATCACAATGGGTATGGCGTTATTTGTGTTTGTGTTGGTGGTGTTTTTTAGCTTTACGCAAAAAGGTCTTGTTGGTTTTGCCAAAGAACTTTGTTTGCACCCTTTCAGCAGTAAAATTTTTATCGTTCAAGCTTTGCTGATCCCAATCAACTTTGTATTGGAAATAGTTAACCTGATTGCCAAGCCCATTTCTCTCGGCTTGCGATTGTTTGGCAATATGTACGCTGGCGAAGTGATTTTTATTCTGGTTGCGATAATGTTTGGTGCGGGGTACGCCTTCGCATTTTTAGCCGGCGGTATTCAAATTATCTGGGCACTTTTCCATATTCTGATTATCTCCTTGCAAGCATTTATTTTTATGGTCTTGACCATTGTTTATTTGAGCATGGCTTTCCAGAACGCTGACGAGCATTGATGATTTTGTTTTTTTGATTTGTTTTTTTGTTTTTCATTTTTAACTTTAACTTTTTATTTTTAACTTGGGAGAAAAGCAGTGACTGAAGCAATCGCGTTATTATATTTGGCAGGTGCTCTGGTAATCGGTTTGGGCGCTGTAGGCGTAGCAATCGGTGTAGGTATCCTCGGTGGTAAATTTTTGGAAGGCGGCGCTCGTCAACCAGAATTGATTCCAATGTTGCGTACACAATTCTTTATCGTTATGGGTCTGGTTGACGCCGTACCAATGATCGGTGTTGGTATTGGTTTGTTTATTCTGTTTGCTAAAACTGGCGGCTAATTTTAAACCCTCTACGAAAGGCATTTAACGTGAACATTAATGCAACCATAATCGGTCAGATGATTGCTTTTGCGATCTTTATCTATCTGACCTACCGCTTTGTCTGGCCACCCATTATCGGTGCCATGGCCGAGCGTTCGAAGCGCATTGCTGATGGTCTGCAAGCGGCTGACAGAGCTGAAAAAGATCTGGAATTGGCTCAACAGAAAGTGGTTGAACAGTTAACTACTGCGAAAAAGGAAGCAGCTGTCATTATTGACCAAGCCAACAAGCGTGCAA
This sequence comes from uncultured Cellvibrionaceae bacterium, assembly GCA_964537795.1. GTDB lineage: Bacteria > Pseudomonadota > Gammaproteobacteria > Pseudomonadales > Cellvibrionaceae > Cellvibrio. Next base: position 6,418 of record CAZICR010000143.1, read on the forward strand.
TTGATATTGTTGAAGAAGCAAAAGAAAAAGCGCGCGCGGAAGCGGATCGAATCAAGCAAGGTGCACAAGCAGAAATTGATCAGGCTGTGGCTCGTGCCAAAGAAGATCTGCGCAATAAGGTGGTGACATTGGCTTTGGCTGGTGCGGAAAAAATTCTTGAGTCTTCCATCGACAAAAACGCTCACAACGAGTTGGTAAACAAACTCGCTGCTGAGTTGTAATTGAGGTAGTTATGGCGGAACTCACCACCCTCGCAAGACCTTATGCCAAAGCGGCTTTCCAGCATGCCTTGGCTGCAAAACAATTGCAGCCCTGGTTCGATGCATTGGAACTTGCCGCTGCTGTGGCAGATGAGGCCTCGGTGAAAAAAGTGTTAGTCACATCGAGTCTGTCTGCCGCGCAAAAAGCGTCCGTTTTTCTCAATGTCTGCGGTGAAAAGTTGGATGAAAGTATGAAAAATTTCATCCACACCTTAGCGAGCAACAAGCGTTTGGCATTACTTCCCTACATTCGAAATTTGTTTGCGGCTATGAAAGCGCAACAGGAAAAAACACTCGATGTTGAAGTGACTGCCGCATACGAATTGCCTGCGGACTTAATTAACAAATTGGCTGAAGTGTTAAGCACCCGGTTGGATCGTAAAGTCAGTGTTCAAGGTTCTGTTGATAAGAGCCTGCTCGGCGGTGTGGTGATTCACACTGGCGATACAGTGATTGATGGTTCGGTTCGTGGACGTTTGGCAAAACTCGCCGAAGCAATGAAATCCTAATTTAGGGTTGAGGAACAGAGCATGCAGCAACTGAATCCTTCTGAAATCAGTGAAATCAT
>CAZICR010000144.1:0-7228 GCA_964537795.1 uncultured Cellvibrionaceae bacterium
TGAGCAACAACGGCCGCTTCACTAATACCCTCAAGTGAAGTCAACGCATGTTCAATCTCGGTAGGACTGACTTTTTCACCACGCGATTTGATAATGTCGTCGCTACGGCCTTTAAAAAATAAGAAACCTTGTTCGTCTATATAAAACCAATCGCCAGTATGTAAAATTGCTTCACCGCTAATAGCATCCTGCTTCAATACCTGGCGAGTTAATTCAGGTTTTTTCCAATAACCTGCCATCAAATGATGCCCGCGAACACACAAAAAACCTTCGCTACCCAGTGGCAATCGCTGCCCTTGTTCATCCACTAGAAATATTTCTGTTCCGGGAATGGCAATACCCACACTCTGCGAATACTTATCAAGATCCTGCAAATAATCCGGCGGTAAATAACAGGCGCGATTACATTCTGTTTGACCATACATGGCAAACAAATCTGCTTGGGGAAATATGGATTTAAGTGGTGCAATAAATGCTGGAGACAAAGCAGCACCAGCATTGGTAATTCGAGTCACTGATGGAAACCGCAATACAGACCGTTTATCTGCTGCAATTATCAACGAATAGACAGTTGGAATTGCAGGAAAAATAGTCGCTTGTTGTTCATGCATTCGATTAAAAATCTGCGCCGGATAATTGAAGTTTTTTTCCAGCACCAGTGTTGCACCTTGCCAAACCGAAATCAGCAATTGATAAAGTCCATAACTGAATGCCAGCGGCAAAACACTGAGAATTTTATCTTCAGAGGTAATCTTCAAATACTGGCTGATACTGGCAATTGCAAACACCATTGAGGATTGTGTGTGCATAACACCTTTGGGATCACCGGTTGTACCTGAGGTATAAATCAATGCCACTAGATCCGATGGAATTATCACGGGTGCAGAATAATTTTCAGACGCATTTGTTAATATCAGCTCAAAATCAATAATTGCGGAATGGCCATCCTTAAAACCGGAACAAAGAATTGTCAGAGGAATGCTGTCCAATAAGGGCAAAAATTGCGGTTGCAAATTTTCCTGTGTAATCAGCATATGTGCTTCAGCATCCAACAGAATTTTTTCAAGTTTTACTGATTTTATCTGGTGATTAATCACCACAAAAATTGCACCCAGTTTTATCGCCGCATAAATGCTGACAGCTGCCACAAAAGAATTTTCCAGATAAATTGCCAGGCGATCACCTTTTTGCATTCCCTGTTGCTGTAACCAATATGCCAATCGACTGCTAGCCTTATGCAATTGCTTATAGCTATAAATTTGCCCCTCAATAACCAGTGCGGGCTTATCAGGACAAAGACTAGCCTGAATCACTAAACCTTCTATAGCTGTTTGCAATACCGATGCTGTCATATTGAAATTATCAGGCCGCTTTTTTACGATCAACAAATGCTACCAAAGCATTAATGCTGTCCAGATTTTCAGGTAATAGTTCTGTATCCAACACTTTAATACCGAAATTCTCTTCCATAAAAATTACTACCTCCATAATACCGGTTGAGTCAATAACACCCAGATCCATAAAACTGACATCGTCTTTCAAATCGTCCTGATTATCACTAAACAAATAATTTTCCAGAATTAACTTTCTGAGTTCTTCTCTAACTGACATAAAGGCTCCATTGTTTTTCATAATCGCTTTTAAAAATATTGATCTAACGTTTAAAATTTAAAAAATTTTCTACAAAATGATAATGCCAGATTTGGGTAGATATAATCATCACCAAACTCTGGTTATCTTTGGTACTGGTCACACTACCCGCACGGGCTTTCTTCAGCAACAATTTAACTTTATTCAAATCAAAGTAACCATAACGGGAAATTTTTTCGTCGCTCAACAGATCATCAAGATACTCCGCCGTAGCTTGGCCATTTTGAAAAAATGCAATAGCATCGGGGGCTCTATAAGGTTGCTTTTGACGATGAATAATTTCCGCCGGTAAATACTGGCTCATGGTTTTGCGCAAAATATATTTTTCTTTAAGCACTTTCAGCTTCAGCTTGACGGGCAAGCGATTGGCAAATTCTATAACACGATGATCCAAAAAAGGAAAACGCCCTTCAACAGAATTAGCCATCAGCATACGATCGCCCTGCGAAGACAAAAGATAGCCGCTCATTAATGTTTTCGCTTCAACATATTGACCTTTTTGCAACAAAGACCAATTCTCTATTTGATCCGGTAGTGTTGACTGCAAATCTTCCAGCAGAGCGTTTCGCATTTTTCCCGATATTTCAGGAGACAAAAACATTTTTGCTTTGGCGGTCATATCCCATCGTGGCAAATGCGAAAAATACCAAGCGTCGGCTTGATCCAATCCCTGCCCAAAAAAAGGCGCCAAAAATTGACTGGCTCTTTGTCCACTGATATCCAAATAAGGATAGAGGCGTTTTAATAAACCTGCGCGCCAATTGGATTGCGGATTGGCAGCCCAAAAATGCCTGACCTTGGCTTCTTTGAAAATATCGTAGCCACCAAATACTTCGTCAGAACCTTCACCTGTTAATACCACTTTATAACCCTGATTGCGCACCAATTGCGACAAAATACGCATAGGTGCTGCCGCGGTGCGTAACAGCGGCGATTCAGTATTCCAAATACAAGGTAAAAATTCACGCGCAATATCTTCCGGCTTACACTGAATTCGACTATTGTCCGTTTGCAAATAATCAGCAACCAATGTCTGATAAGTCGATTCATCATGCGAAGCTTCACTAAAACCCAAAGAAAAACTTTTTGTACGATTTTGGGTATGGCGGCGAATCAATGCCAGTAATACTGATGAATCCAATCCACCGGAAAGATAAGCCCCTACCGGTACATCTGCACGCAAACGAATTTGTGTGGCATCCACCAACAGATCATGTAACTCTTCACATAAGCTGCTTTCATTTTTTTCAGAATAATTAATTTTCTCTTGAGGAAATTGCCAATCCCAATATTTTTTTATTTTTATTTCTGCATCATGTAAATCAACTGTTAGAAAATGTCCCGGTGCCAAAGATTGAATACCATCAAATATGCTCTCAGGACTCACTGGTGCCCAAAAATAAAGGAGTTGATTAAATGCCTGCAAGTTCATTTGCGGTGATTGATCAAACGCCGCCAATATCGCCTTTACTTCAGATGCAAAAATCAATCGCCCTTTTTGTTGCGTGTAAAAAAGAGGGGTTATGCCCACTCTATCTCTCGCTAACAATAATTTTTGTTGCTGCAAATCCCAGATTGCCAAGGCAAACTGCCCATTCAAATGCTGAAGAAAATCATCCCCGTATTCTTCATAGAGATGAACCAGAACCTCAGTATCACTGTGGGTATAAAAAATGTGACCACGAGCCACCAATAATTCGCGCAATTCAAGATAGTTAAATATCTCGCCATTAAAGATGGTCCAGATAGTTTTATCTTCGTTATGAATTGGCTGGGTTCCACCAGTGAGATCAATAATACTTAATCGTGTATGCGCCAAACCTGTAGCATTTTGACAGTAAAACCCCTCGCCATCAGGGCCCCTGTGTCGCAACTGTTTTGCCATTTGTTGTAACTCTGGCAACTGCGGTAAATCCTTTGAATTCAGGGAAATGATGCCGGCTATTCCACACATAAACATTACTCAAAATGGGCTGATGCCAAGATTGACTCGCTCTTATCTTTTTATAAGGCTACCAATATCAGTATCCGAAAGTGGCGAGAGGATTTTATCATGCAAATCCAAGACCTTGTCTTTATATAAATCAAGTTTCTCGCACCTATGTGAAAGGGAAACTTCCCTGATATATAGGTATCCCGGCCTCAATATAGTATTATCTTACTTATTGATTGAGAACATCTGCATTTGGCAAAAAATACTCGGGCCAGGGGTTTCGGCCAACAAAGCGCTTGATCCAAGCTCAGCTGATTAATCAACAAAAAATAAATCAGGGTTTTATCGCAACAGTCGCAAATCGTAAAGTCCGCCAGCGATCGAACCTTTTTTAGCAACAAATTTCACCAGTATCTTTCCATTTTTTGTATTTTTAACAGCCGCAGGAACAGGATAATCGATAAAATAAATTTCCTGCGGATAATCTGCTTTTAATTCAACCGACTCGATTAAGACATTATTGAGAAAAATATCAAATTTTCTGCCTGCATCCAACCGCGAATAACTCACACGTAAAATTTTGGCTTCGCGATTTTTATCTGTTAATTCATAACTCAGCCATGACGTAGCATGGCGCCAATGCATTCCTTTATTAAGCCCTGAATCACCCCCTTCCGCTTTATAAAAATGATCAGATTCAGGTTGTTGTTCGCCCGGGGAAACCTGATCAATCGTTTTTACTTCCAATGCCAGTCGCTCAGTTTCTTTTTTTGCCAGTTGTTCCTGCATTAACTTTAAATTTTCAGGCGTGGAATAATTCCAATAAATCATATAGCGAGAATCGTGTAAACGAAAAAAAGGAATAAATTCAATCTTTTCACTGTTTTTTCCTTGTAACACACCTTCCGCTTTAAACGTCAAAGGCTTTCCCGGTACAGCTTTTATTTTCGACATAAAATCGGTGGTATCACTGACAAATAAAGGGGCCGCCTCCATTGGGCACAACTGACCTTGTGCTATATGTCCCATGCGGGAGTCATCAGCTAAAAAATTTAATTTTTCATCCGCAAAGGGATTTGTTTTTGCTGCCAGTACAATCGGGCCGTGTAACAACGCGTAATAAGTTGATCCATCCGGCATTTTTTCCAAATGGGTTTTCATTGGTAAGCGAATATCAACCCTATCACCCTTCTTCCATTGACGATGAATTTTAATATAGCTGCCGGGTTTGGCCGAAAATTTCAAAGGCCTATTATTAATTGTTAATGTTAACTGATCCTCTTCTACCCAATTGGGGTAACGAATATGCAGTGTGAATTTTTTACTATTGTGGACAATAAGTTGCGTCCCTTCCTGATCCGGAAATGAATTGATTTGTGATATCTGTATTTTTTTATTCTGCCAATTCAATTCAGAAGGAATAAATAGATTGACATAGAGATTATCTCCCTGATGAGCATAAATAAACTGACCATATTTCACATGGTTTTCAATTCCTGAACCTACGCAGCACCACATGGCTTTATCTACTTGAGAATAAACCCGGTAATGATTCGGTCGCATAGGTGTGAAATAAACAAACCCTCCAGTATCAGGCTTTTGCGAAGATAATATGTGGTTAAATAAAGCTCGTTCGTAATAATCGACATAATTGACTTTTGCATCTGTCAAAAATAACAGCTCTGTCAGCTTGAGCATATTGTAGGTATTACAGGTTTCCGGACCTTCAACTTCCGCAATCATGGGTGAGAAATCATTTTCATCATGAAAATGTTCTTTAACGCTGTTACCACCAATAGCCACTGTGCGGTTGTCCACAACAGTTTGCCAAAAAAATGCTGCTGCATTTTGCCAATCTTTTTTATTGGACAAATCACCCACTCGCTTAAAACCTATAACTTTAGGAATCTGTGTGTTGGCGTGTAAACCTGTCAAGCTATCCTGATTTTTTTTAAGTGGATGCAGTAGGGTATGATGTGAAAAACGAATTGCAGCAGCTAGATATTTTTTATCGCCGGTTATTTCTGCAACATCTGCCAGAATTTCATTCATACCACCATGCTCACTGCGTAACATTTCTTGCATTTGTTCATCATCAAGGTGACTGATCAATTCAATTGCCCAATCAGAAAATCCTATAAGAATTTTTTTTGCATCCTGATTAGCGGCATAGCGCCATGCATCACGCAAGCCAGCAAAGGTTTTGTGCAGGTTATACCAGGGAACCCATTTACCATTCACTGAAAAATTATCGACTTGTAAATTTCCTTTTTTTATCTGTTCAAAAATTTCTTTACCGCCCGGTATGCCTCCCAAATATCCATCGCCATTTTTGTGTTGGCATTTTTTTAATTCGCTGACAACATATTCCAGTCTTTTTAATAATTCAGGATTAGACGTTGCTGCATAACCGAGCGCCAGAGCGGAAATATAGTGCCCGCCCATATGCCCATCCAAACCGGAAGACTCCCAATTACCGTAAGACTCAGACCTCAACGGCAACCCAGCTTCCCTTCGAAAAGGCGCCAGCAATTTGTCAGCATCCAGCGCTAACAAATAACGAATATTAATTGTTTGCGCATCCAGAAATGGGCTCGCATTCAAACGAACATCCGACAGGGGAAATAATTGCATGGGCTCTTTTGCCAATAGCCCGGTGCCAACCAGAATCAAACCCATCAACCAACTTTTTATTAATGGATTTTTCATAATTGAAATATTCATTTAACGCTCCACTTGCAACATATAAATAATGTTCAATGTCCAACTTCTTACCACCGCTTTATGCCTGGAAACGGTGGTTTACTTGACAAGAAGATTGCAAAATCACAATTTGTGTTACAATATTACTATAAGTGGATACTGTCATAGAATAATTGGAGAGTAAAGAAAGCGGGAATGATTATGTTGGGATAAATACGACCATATAGGACATACAGAAATCATCCACAGGTCGCTTTACCCAAACCGAAAGTTAAGTGTTTTTATCGACAATTGGACACCTTGGAGTTTTAAAGCGGGTTATTGCGTCATCGGGAATACACAGGCTTTTTTATTGTGAGTTTCAGTAAAAAGCTATTAACAGAAACTGTAAAAACAGATATATCTAGCGACCTTGATTGCAATCGGTTTATTTGTCCACTTAATGAACAATAAAAAGTAGCAACAATAGGCAAGCATAATCAAAAAAAACTTTCATAAAAAATACTGGATACTTTTATGTCAAATACCAAATCAAAAGGCGGAAGCCTGATTCTCTCAATTATTTATATTACCTCGCTGTTTTTTATCTGGGCGTTTGTCACCAATTTGATTGACCCTCTGGTCAAGAGTATGAAAGTCATTTATACCCTCACAGATGCTGAGGCCCAATTAAATCAATTTGCGTTTTTTATTGCTTACGGAATCATGTCGATTCCATCAGCGGCCTACCTCGCCAAAAAGGGCTATACCAAATCGATCATTCTTGGTCTCATTGGAATCATTGCCGGTTGCTTGATTGCTTGGTCCACCACTTTCTCACACAGCTTCGTTACTGTTTTACTTGGACTATTTGTCGCTGCATCAGGCATTACTCTTTTACAAGTTGCTGCTAACCCACTGATTGCATCCATGGGTGACCAGAAAGGTGCTGCATTCCGATTG
>CAZICR010000145.1:0-7215 GCA_964537795.1 uncultured Cellvibrionaceae bacterium
TTTTTGTAAATAAAAAGGTGAGGCATCCAAATCAATATTGGGATTTACCTGATCACAATGTAAAGTTGGCACCAACAAGTCATGCTTCAGCTGCAACAATATTTTGGTAAGCCCCGAAATTCCTGCAGCGGATTCAAGATGCCCGATGTTGGATTTAACAGAACCCAAAGCACAGTAATGACGTTTTTTGGATTGCGATGAATAGGCTTGTGTCAGCCCGGTGATTTCAATCGGATCACCCAGTTCTGTTCCTGTACCATGAGCTTCAACATAAGAAATAGCTTCCGGATTAATCCTGGCTTTTTCCAGAGACTTTTTAATTAGTTCCGCTTGTTGCACAGGATTAGGCACTGTGTATCCATTGGTTTTTCCTCCATGATTAATATGTGATGCTTTAATCACACCATGAATATGATCATGATCAGCAATTGCTTGCTCCAATGATTTAAGCAGGACAACACCAACACCTTCACCTGGTACGTATCCATTTCCGCCGGCACCAAAACTTCTGCAACGCCCATCAGAAGATGCAAAATTTCCCTGCGCCAAACGCAAATATTTATTGGGATGCACAATCAAATTCACACCACCAGCAAGCGCATAATCAATTTCGCCGGATTTAATCGCTTCACAGGCCATATGTATCGCAGTGAGGGACGATGAACACATGGTATCCAAACCTATGCTGGGTCCATGGAAATCAAAATAATAAGAAACACGATTGGCAACTGATGAAATTAATGATTCAGGGACACCATCTTGCGCCTCGTATCCGGGATCAACACCTAATAATTGATATTGGCTCCACATAACCCCAGCATAAACACCGACTTTAGAATTGGATAAAGATTTTCCTGTATAACCTGCATCAGCCATTGCCTGCCAGGATGTTTGCAGGAACAATCTTTCCTGAGGATCAATCAAGCTCGCTTCTTTGGGCGATATATTAAAAAATAGCGCATCAAATTCATCATGCCCTTTTACAAAGCCACCCCAACGACTATAAGTTTTTCCGGCAACTCCTCTCTCTTCACTGAAGTAAGGGGTGTGATCCCAACGATTCGCTGGAATTTCTTCTATACAATCTTTTTTATCTATCAGATTTTTCCAGAATTCGTCCAAATCATCAGCTTGAGGATATCGTCCACTAATTCCAACTATTGCTATATCTGTACTTCTTTTGATTTCTATTGGATTCGAATATTTTTTAAATCGATCCGAAGTCAATTTAATTCCGTCAGGATAGCTGCTTTCAACAGCTAGAATAACAGGCTGATCCACAGCATAATGAATTTCTGCTGGTTTTAGATCAATACTTGTCAAGGCTATAACTTTTTGTAAATAATTATTAAAAAAATATTCTGAAATAGATGCAATATTTTGATATTCGTAAAAAAGTGTTTTTGATACTTTCCCAAATTTTTCTTCAAGTTTTCTATTTAATGACATGTAAACAACAGAATCCATGCCAAAGTTTTCAAAGGGTGCGTCAGATTCCAATTTTTCATAAGGCGTTTTCATTTCATTTGAAATTAACAACTTGAAAAAATGTTCTGTCTCCTTTTTAACTCGATTGCGCTGATCATCATTCAGGTCATTCAAGGTTTCAATTTTTTGTTGACTGTCTTCATGTATCCAGTTTTTTAATGCCTTGTCAGTTTTGTATTGATCACCATACATATGCATTACTACAGATTCATCTAACTGCAAACTGGCTTCAATACAGCCTAATCCCTGATACGCATCTATAGGCAACATACCAAATAAATCAGCCATGCTTTTACTGGTAACTTCATCCAACTGCATGCCGCCCTCTTTCCAGAGCGGCCAATTAATTGAGACTGTTTTACCAAAACGTTCACCCGATAATAATTGTGAGTTTCGATAATCAGCAAAATCGTCCAAAAATCCATTAGCAAACGCATAATCCGCCTGACCGGGATTACCAAATACAGCAGCAATCGATGAAAATAGAACAAAAAAGTCCAATGGTTGATCCTGAAAAATAGCATCCAGATTTAGCGTGCCATTTATTTTAGACGCGAATACATCGAGCATGTCCTGATTTTGCTTCTTGAAAAGAAAGGCATCTTTTTTAATACCGGCACAATGTAAAATTCCATCCAATTTTCCATGGCGATTAATAATGTCGGATTTAAGTTCTTGCAGATCCTGAATATTGGTGACATCTGCTCGCAAGTAACGTATAGATCCTTTTTGCAATGATTCGCCAAGAAGCGCCAGTTCCTGTTTTTGTTCAGCAGTTAATATCGATCTACCCGTCAGAATAAGATGGAGATCATGTCGGGAGATTATTTCTTTGGCTAACGCAAACCCGACACCTTTAAAACCACCTGTTAACAGATACGTCCCTTCCTGTTTGAATGCAGACATAGAAGTGTTTAGCTGGGAAATAGTCGATTCAGGTATTTGCTCAAGTCGTCTTTTATAACGAGAGCCATCCTGATAAACCACAAGATGCGGATTAAATTTAGTGTTAAGTAACTCACTGACCAGTTTTTGAGTGAAATCCAATGCTGTAGGAATTTCTGAAAAAATAACATGCTTGCCAAGATATCCAGGATTCTCCAATGCCAGAGTTTTGTAAAAGGCACTTGAACTGTTACCTTTTTGTATTAAATCTGTCTGAATGATTTCAGTTGAAATCAAACGAATATTGTTAGCGATTTTATTTTGTAACAGCTCTTTAACAAGAGTCGATTGAAACTGTACCAATTGACTATGTAAATTATTCTCAAGTATCCGTGATTTTGTCGCAGGATTTTCCGCGTCAACCCATGCCAAATACTCTGGCTGAATTGCTCTTGATGACAATTCTTTCAATAGAAGTTTTACATGACTTGGTTCACCTTGTGATAAGGCTATTGAATCCTTATCCGCCAGAAATTCTCCTTCAATCAACTTAATCAAAGTAACAGAAAAATATCGCTGTAATAATTCAAGATCAATCAATCTGGTAAAGGAAACCTGTTCCCCAAGTAACAACATCGATGGTTTATGTTTTCCTGCCATATTTTTATTTTTGGCAGAATCAGAAACAGCGTCAATTGATGCAGGTACCAGAATGTTACGGTAGTAAAGATAGTTGGCCACATTCGCCGTAGAATCTATAGCAGGTTTGATTTGTACCAATTTAAGACCGGTCACTTTTAAAAGTATAACTCCTTCTTCATTGGTGATAGTGACATCAAAATATTCTGCATCATCCTGATCAGCAAGAGATTCACGGTGAGTAACGACTGAATAACAACGCGAGGTCAATGGATGATAAATTTCCAATGATTCCAGTGAATGTGGTAAGTAGTGTTTGCCTATGTTACCTATTCGCTGATCAGCCAAAATCAGTACCGCTTGCAAGGAAGCATCAACAATTCCAGGATGCAGGGCATCAACAATATTTTGATTATCCCACCCTTCAATATTTGCCAATGCACGATTGTTTTTGAAATTCAAATTCAGTATGCGTTTAAAACTGGAACCATAGAGCATACCTTTTTCCTGAAATGAGTCATAACATTGTTTTTGACTCATAAATTCAGACAGTTCTTGCCTCACTGCATCTATATCTAATTTTTCAAATGCATCCAAATCCAGAGGTTGGTAGCTCAATCTACCTGTGCAATGAATGGTTCCTTTTGCACTGTTGTTCAGTGTTGAAAATATTTGAAAATCAACTTTATCTTCAATCGGATGCAAACTGATTTTTACCGTTTGCGGCTCATCTGATACTTCAATAGCGCTACGCCAGATGACATTTTCTATACGAGTAACTTTTTGTGGAATATTACAAAGATTCCCGGAGGATCGAGCCATCTCCAAATAGGCAACACCCGGTAATATTTTACGTAAATTAACCATATGATCTTTTAGATAAAATTCATCACCGGTAAAGGTTTTTTTATAACATTGAACCTCCAAGGTTGATTCATTGGAATCAATCAAAGAAAAAACGATTTCGCTATTCTGTTCAGCGGACTTACCGGAATCGAGTTCTTTTTTTATCCAATATTTTTCATTTTCAAATGGATAGGTCGGCAAACTAATGCTACGAGCACCGGCGGTCGACAATATTTTCTGCCATTCAGCATCCTGACCCGTAAGGTAACAATTCAACAAACTCAACAAATATTCTTGATATTGATCAGAGGATAGATTGTCTGAAGCAGTTAATTTTCCTATTAATTCATTAATGTAAATTTCGTTTGTTTCAAGTTTGGTTTTTGACAGGAACTTCCAAGTCTGAAGCTGATCAATTAAATCCTGATGATTGGCAATCACAAAACCTGTGCGATATTTAAAATGGCAGCGACCTCGCATTAATGTCAGGGATATATCTTTAATTTTTGCATCCTGATTATGCTCAAGCCATTGATGCAAATCAGAAATTTTTCTAGCAAGCGCAGATTCAGTTTTGGCTGATATTAGGATTAAATATTGAGGGGGCTCTATTGCATTTTGATTAGTCAATACTACCGGTGCTTCTTCAAGAACCACATGAGCATTGGTTCCGCTGATTCCAAAAGAGCTCACCGCACTGCGACGGGGAAGATTGGAAGATTGCACCCAATCAGTGAGTTGGTTATTGATGTAAAAAGGACTATTTTCGTAATCCAGATGTTCATTAATTTTTTTAAAGTTAATATTGGCTGGAATTTCTTTGTGCTTCATTGCCAATACAGCTTTGAGAATACCTGTTACACCTGCTGCTGAAAGCGTGTGTCCGAAATTGGTTTTTGATGAACCCAATGCACAAAAATGTGTTTGATCAGTATATTGGCGAAATGATTTACTCAAAGCTTCAAATTCAATTGGGTCGCCTAGTTTTGTACCCGTACCATGCGCTTCAAGATAACCAATTGTCGATGGTGAAATTTTTAATTTTTCATAAGCCTCCAATTGCAATTGCGTTTGCGCTAGAGAACTGGGAGCGGTAATGCCATTGGTTTTTCCATCTTGATTGGAAGTTCCGCCTAAAATAACACCGTAAATCTGGTCACCATCGGTAATCGCTTTATCAAGTCGTTTAAGCAACACGACCGACATGCCTTCACCTGCTACAAAACCATTGGCGCCATTATCAAATGCTTTGCTACTGCCATCTTCACTGAGCATTTGTGCTTTGCTCATCATGATGTACAAATTGGGCGTTATGTATAGATGCACGCCACCCGCCAATGCCAAATCAATATCGCCTGACTGTATGGCTTTCACTGCAAGCTCAACCGCAATTAGCGATGAAGAACAGGCCGTATCAATCGTAATACTTGGACCTTTTAAATTTAAAAGATAAGAAATTCGAGCAGACAAAATCGACGCTTGTGTTCCAATCAATTCAAACATATCCATGTCATGTGGAGTGGCATTGAGAACATTGGTGTAATCACAACTCAGTGCGCCGGCATAAACACCGCACTTAACTCCAGTTAAACGGGCATCGTTGTAACCCCCGTCTTCAAATGCTTCCCAACAACCTTGCAAAAATAGTCGTTGTTGAGGATCCATGCGTTCAGCTTCTTTGCTGGAAATATTGAAAAAATGTGGGTCAAACTCATCAATCGATTCAAAAAAACTACCGTACTGACAGTAAGTCTTGTTAGGTTCATCGCGATTTTCACTAAAGATTTCTGCAAGGTCCCAACGCTTGGCGGGTATAGTGCCTATCGAACTCTCGCCCTTTGCAAACTTGCTCCATAAATCAGAAATATTATTTACGCCGCCAGGATAGCGGCATCCAGCACCTATGACGGCAACCGGAATTTGAGAATCCAAGGACTGGTCTTTGGATTTAACATGATCCTTAAGCTTTTCTTCGAGTTTTAATATTTTTTTATAAGCAAGCTCAAGGCGTTTCTGATCAGAAATCTGCGACATACCATTAGTCCTTTGAAGCGAAAATGTAAAGATCCCGTTTATTTAAAAACGAATTAACCAAAAAAATCAGGCTGTAAAAGCGGACAAGAAGATGATGCAGGACGTATTAAATACGATAGAAATGACAAAATTATTTCATTTCCTTTGTGTTCCGATATCCTTAAAAAATCGGAATTAACCTACACCTCCCTGCTTAGTACGCCTCGATATGTCACTAAAAACAGCTGTGACAAATCTCAACTCATCTAAATCCTTAAAACCAAATCAATTCACTGTTTTTTGATACTAAGTTTAAAATTTTAATTTTGCAACTATTTTTTAAAATGAAAAATTGGACGACAACTACTGTCGTCTCTTTCATCAGCGCATTGAAAATTGGTATTAATTAATGTGAATATTTCACTGAATTGATACCAATAAATATGCAATCGACAAAAATTACCTGCCCATTTATCAATAAAAAATTATTAAAGTAAAATAGAAAAATAACAATTTTCTATGAAATTTTATTGATTGTTGTTTTTATTATCACAATAAAATAAAACGATTTTCACCAATCAGAATTCATCTAGAAAAATAAAAAAGGCCAATTTATATAGATAAATTGGCCGTCAAGAAGGGAGTTGTTATCGGATTACAAAAAATTTATTTAAAAGCATCCCACACAGCAGTTGCTTTGCCATTGTTATCCATAGCACCGAGCGTGTAACCTTTCCAGCCCGGTCTTGCTTGCGGCTCCCAGTAGAAAATACCGGTACCTTTTCCACCAGAAACGGATTTAAGTTTAGTGATCATATCAGCAACAATTGTTTTAGCGGAGGAGTTATCCCAAGGCACACCTATCTCAGTGATCATGACTTCTTTTCCGTATCGGCTCACCATGTCATTCAAGTTTGTCAAACACTGTGCGTTGACTGTTTGCCAGGATGAGCCTGATACGATTGTTGGATAATTTGAAAAGCCCAGGACATCGAACTTTGCACCATTGGCTAGGAGACCATCAAACAACCAACGAGCATCATTATTTTTATAACAGTTAGCGACATGCACTATCACCTTCGCACTGGAAAAAACACTTTTTGTCGCGTTGTAGCCAGTGTTAGTCAGCCATGCATAATTTTTCATGTTGACTGACGCCTTACCATCATCCCACAACATGCCGTTACTGGTTTCATTACCTACCTGCACCCATTTAGGCGTAACACCCGCGTCTTTCAACGCTTGTAATGTGTAAACAGTTGAGTTCCAGACAGCGTCCATTAACTGCTCGAAAGAGTAACTTCTCCAAGCAGCAGGCTTGGTCTGTTGACCAGGATCAGCCCA
>CAZICR010000146.1:0-6943 GCA_964537795.1 uncultured Cellvibrionaceae bacterium
GGATTTGTTGCTGTAGGCTGCATGGTACTTTTAGTTGTTTCTCTGTTTCTGGTTGGGGCTTCATTATTTGGTTATCACTTTTCAACCCTGAGCTTGGTACTTTCTGTTGGGATAATATTGTTGATGTCCTGCTTGATTCTTTATCAAACCAGCGAAATTATCCATAACGGCGAAACCAATTATTTGATTGCAACTACCAATCTGTATCTTTCCATAGTAAACCTGTTCACCAGCTTGCTTCATTTGTTGGGCATTGCCAGTGACGAATAGTGTTTGAATTGTTTAACAAAAGAGGCTCCTTCGGGAGCCTTAATTTTTTGGTGATCTATGTTGTTTTCTTTGGTGGTACTGTCAGCACCCTACTCAAGTCAATCAAGCCATACCGCTTTTGAATTCGCCAAAGCTGTTCTGGCTGAAGGCCATAAGATTCACAGAATATTTTTTTATGGTGATGGCATTCATAACGCCACGTCACTCAGTGCACCACCACAAGATGAAATCAATTTACCAGCCGAATGGAAACACCTGTCCGAAAAAGAAAACATTGATCTGGTTGTCTGTATTGCAGCCGCTTTAAGAAGAGGAGTTTTAAATAACGAAGAAGCAAAACGTTTTGAAAAACCCTCCGCCAATCTACTGGATGCATTCGAAATAAGCGGGCTCGGGCAGCTATTAGAAGCCGCAGTGGTTTCAGACCGATTTATTACCTTTGGAACTTGAATATGCGTAAACTTTTATTTGTGACTCGCAAAGCGCCTTATGGAAATAGTATTTCTCGCGAGGCTTTGGATGCTTTATTAGCAGCCAGCGCCTATGATCAGGACTTAAGTTTGTTATTTATGGATGATGGTGTTTTTCAATTATTGTCCAATCAAAACTCAAAATTCATTCACCAAAAGAATATGGCATCTTCACTTCAAGCGCTCCAACTCTATGGCGTTGAAAATATTTATTGCCTGGTAGATTCGCTAATGCAAAGAGGATTGGATAAGACTGATCTTATATTTGAGAATATTAAACTTATTGACAATATTGCAGCGAATCATCTTATGTCGCAACAAGATCAACTCATCAGTTTTTAAAAATATGGCTATACTACACACAGTTAATAAATCACCTTTCCATGACTCTACAATGAGTAGCTGTCTGGCAATTTGCTCTAATCAGGACTCAATAATCTTTATTGAAGACGGCGTATTGGGTGCTATTCATTCGTCGCCACTTGCTTCAAATATACAAAAGCTATCTTCTTCCGGAACTCGCTTTTACGCTCTGCACAATGATGTTCATGCACGAGGAATAATAGAAAAATTATTGCCCTATATAACGCTGGTGAGTTATCAGGATTTTGTAAAATTATCCATCGAATGCAAACAAATACAAAGTTGGTTTTGAGATGTTGCATAAACCTCCCAACGTAGATGCAGAAGGTTTTTTACAACAATTGGAAGATTGGACGCCTGATGTTGCGGCATTTATCGCGCAACAAGAAAATATTTCTCTCACTGCAGAACATTGGGAAATTATTTATTTAATAAGAGAGTTTTATCGGGAGTTTGATTTATCACCCGCTATGAGACCACTGGTGAAATATGTTGGAAATCATCTTGGCACTGAGAAAGGTAAAAGCATTTATTTAATGCAACTATTCCCACCGAGTCCGGCGAAACTGGCAGCAAAGATAGCGGGCCTGCCAAAGCCCGCTAATTGTCTTTAGAATCAGGCGCCTTCTATAGACTTGATAGTACCTTTTGGAAGTACAGCATGCACAGCAACTTTTTGGAATTTCAATTCCACATTGTTGCCCGTATCAATCACTATATAAGTATCATCTACTTTTACAACACGACCAATAATCCCGCTCGTCATTGCAACTTCATCGCCCTTACCTAAAGCCGACATCAAATTTTGATGTTCTTTTTGGCGTTTGCGTTGAGGACGAATGATCAACAAATACATGAATAAAAACATACCACCCATCATGATCCAGAATGTCCACGGACTCGCCTGTTGAGGAGCGGCAGCTTGTGTTTGTGCTATAGCAGATGGAATTAAACTCATAAAATCACCCCAGTTAAAAAAGCGCAACTCTACCTGTTTTATAAAGGTGAGGCAACGAAACAAGGGGATAAAAAAATCCCTGCAGTTTGCAGGGATTTTTAATCAAGCGTAATCGCGAAAAAGCTTGCGGAATAAGCTGGGAGACAATCCAGTCCAACGTTTGAAAGCGTTGGTGAAACTGGTTCTATCGGAGAAATCCAGAGCTTTGGACACGGAATCAACACTCATATGCTGATCAATTAAAAACTTGATCGCATAATGAAACCGCACAGAATCACGCAGTTGTGCAAAATTTGCATTTTGCTCCTGCAACCGACGTTGCAAGGTACGTCGTGTCAATCGAACATCTCCAGCAATATCATCAACTGATAGTGGATGTTGACCAACGCGCTGAACCAGTGCTTCGACGATTCGATTCGCCACACCGTCTACTTTAGGTATCTCGGCAAGAACCAGATACTCTTCGTAAGTTTTAACCTGTCCTGTTTCAAACGCATCACCGGAAGCATCAGAATCAAGACGATATTTTCGCTGCAATTGAATCATTTGAGGGCGTCTCCTTTGCCAGCTAAGGCGCTGTTAAGGTTTAGGATTTGATTGACCCCTCCGTGTCATTTGAACTCTCTACTAGATATCGATTATAGAGCAAGATTTTAACTATCCAAGTCTAGTTGGATACTTTTTAAACGAAAACCAAACTTTTTTATCATGTGAGGTTGAAAATTGGTAGATTTAAACGCCAGAACGAATAATGTCGATTAAATCTTGATCATGAGTCTTTGTATTGACCTTATCTAGAATATGGCGAAGACGTCCTTCCTTATCAATTACAAAAGTTGTTCGCACTATCCCCATGAATTCTTTGCCCATAAATTTTTTCAGAGCCCATACACCATACTTTTCAGCAACAGAATGATCTTCATCAGATAACAAATCGAAATTAAGATCATATTTCTTAATGAATTTGGTTAGTTTTGACGGTGCATCAGGGCTTACCCCCAAGACAACCGTATCAAGATCGGCAAAAACATCTGCAGTATCACGTAAACCGCAGGCCTGTGTAGTACAACCCGGTGTTGATGCTTTTGGATAAAAATATAAAGCAACGTTTTTCTTGCCCTTAAAATCTTTCAAGGAAATCTTTTGTTCATCTTGATTCAACAGCGAAAAAGCAGGTGCCAAATTACCAATCTTGGGATACAACATAAAATACTCCGATAACCTATTAAGATTAATACAACACTATTTTTTCAAATCATTTGAAAATGCATTGAATAATGCATCTTTTTCACTTTCAGTCACTATGGATTTAGTCGTTATTTCCTGATCGAAATCAGGATGCATTACCCTATTGCGACCCGATTGTTTTGCTTTATATAACCAAACATCAACCCGTTCGATAAATCCGTCCTGGGTATCACTGTGACTCGCTTTGTATTCATCCACACCCAGGCTCGCTGTCATAGTTATCAAACTGCCATTCACTTCCAGCGGTGAAGCTTCTATCACTTCACGAATACGATTGGCAACGTAGATTGATTGTCGAAGATCAGTATTAGGTAAAATCACCACAAATTCTTCACCACCAAAACGACAAGCAATATCCAATTTACGTATTGTCATGTGAATGATTTTTGCAATCTGTTGTAACGCTTGATTGCCAATTTCGTGCCCCCAACCATCATTCAATTTTTTAAAAAAATCGATGTCAATCATGATCATACACATAGGCTGTAATGAACGTTGGGCACGCTCCATTTCCCGCTGTAATGCGTCGATAAAAAAACGATAGTTATATAACCTGGTCAATGCATCGGTCTGTGCTTGTTCTGTCAACTGAGCAACCTCCAACCGAAGTTGTTCAATCAATGTCTGATTCAGACAAATATCACCCGATACACAGGTTTTTATTAAAGCCGAATTTTTTGACATATAGCTACCACTACAGAGGTTCCAGTACGCCTTCAGGTACTGGCTGGGTTATTCTAAACAAACCTGTGTTTATTTGAGCAAGACTACGACTTGGGAAACCGAAAATATCAAACCCCGGAAAAGCCCGGGAAATAATCTCCAACGCTTCTTCATCAGTGGGCAAATCAAAAATAGGAACCAATACTGTTTCGTTAACCACAACAAATTGCGAATAATCCGCTACACACTCCAGTCCTTCATCTGTCACAAAAACGCCCCATGGCAAAGAAATCAATTCCAGAGGCTCATCCAGTTTACGATTGGCAGCACCTAAAGCCTCATATCGTAATTCTGAAGATTGATAGTAAGCACTCATGGCATCATCACAGCGAACACATAAAATTTGATTCAAAACTCCAAACCTGACAGTTCCCGGAGTTGTTGAATTGTTTTCAACATTTAAAAATTGAACTGCATTGGTATTCTGTAACAAGAAATTTTTTATCCCGGCCTCAGTATGGGAAGGATTTTTTTGTAGCAACTGATTTAGATCAAGCAAAATCAATTCCTCATCGTTTGATTCAATATCACTCCAGGATAAATAAATATCCACTTTTTCAGTATGTGCACAAGGAAACGCATTTTGGGATAACAGGTTTTCAGTAAACCTTCTGTCTGTTCCATGTAAAACAGTAAATCCAGATTCTGATTCAAGGATGAAAGGACCAAAATCTTTCACATTGATACTTTGCTGTAAACCTGTAGGGTCCTGCAAATTATCAGCAGCCTGCTCCTCTAGAGTCTCGTAAAAATACACATATTCCAAGGGAACATCCATCAACACCAATTTTGCTTTAACTGAATCCACTTGGTCTTCAGGAACAACAAGAATGATATCAACATAATCCACCAACACGGCGATTAATGCCTCATACAATTCCTCCAACTCTTCAATATCAACTTGCCAGGAAATAGTCTTGTCTGGCCATACCAGTAAAATAGCATCCTGTGGCGCCCAGGAAGAGGGCAATCTCAATTCATAATTATTCATCATTAACGTCTTTTATAGTTTCAACAACGGGCAGAATTTTAAATTTATTCGGAACCATACTTTTTTTCTGAACAGCTTCATTTATTTCAGGTTCACTCGATATTATTTTAGACAGCACACCTTTGGTTTCCACACCTTGAGTAGAAGTGGTAATTCGAAGATGCAAATAGTATCGACCGGGTTGATCAACTTTAATTTCCAAAGGAATAACCAAACTCTTGGGCAGAGTATCTTCACGGATAAAGGATTGTTTCAAATCCTTAACATCCAGCCCATCTGTGGCCTGCACTTCATAACTGATTAGGTCCGAAGAATAGTTGATGGCCAAATCGATACGTCTGTTTTCGCCAACGGCCAGGTTAATAATGTCATTATCCAAAAAATAGGCAGGAATACCCGGTTTTCCGATTATTTTGTTAGACGCAACATCAGTAGCACAGACTGAATTGACAATCAGCATCAAGATGATCAGTGCATAAATCTTCATTATTTATTTACCTCGATCAAACTTAAATTAAAACAACTGGTAGTGTCTGTGACAAATGACTGATTTAGCACTCGGGCATCGGCAAGGGTTAACACATAAGTTGATGGCGACAAAAATTGTTCCAGGCTTTCCTGATTAGCTGTTGATGAAAGTCCTGTACTGATCAACTTGCCTGCAGAATAAAGATAAAGTTCCGGATCAGTATTACTGCCAACTGTATTCACAGCTTGAATTCTGTAAGTTCCGGGCGTATCAATCAGTATTTTGACAAATTGATAATTGGATAAACGATTAAAAGAACCAAAACGATTGCTACTACAAAGATTAACCGTTGAATTTGCCAATGAAACTGTTTTGTACAGAGGTAAATTTTCAACGTAACCACCGGTGTTGGTTTCGCCCTCTGCAAAACCATTATATGAATTAATATTTTGTTCTGTTTGCAAATTGATCCATGTCGAAAAAGCTGCAGGAGCTTGTTGTTGCAATATTTCTGCAAACACAAAAATTGACGTTAATCCCAAGTGACTTGTATATTCCTGCCGGGTAAAGGTCGCGAACAAATCATCAAAACTTTTTGCCGGTCGATTATCTGCACTTAAATAATAATTATACACAATCGATTCAACTGATTTTTCAGAGTACCAACCTTCTACGCTATGCGATTTTTCTGCCACATTAAAATAAAAACCTGTAGATTGAGCCACACCTAATGAATCCACATAAAACGAATCGTCCAATAATATTGCAGAAAAAGCATTGGCCAATCCCTCTGAAAAAGCGAGACGCATGTCCAATTTTTGTGTAGCGCTATGGTCGCCGCCCAAACTGTTGGAACGCGAAACATGAGTTTCCAGAAAATGAATCCACTCGTGCAATATCACATGTGAATCATATTCATCAGTATCGACATCGGCATCACCCAAGAGATAAAGGTTGCCGTTGGAATAGTAACTGGTTCCTATTTCACCTAACGCAAGATTACCTTGAGCCGTAGTATTATTTTCACTCCAATAAACATTCATATCAGGCAATTGGTTTGTCTGCCCAGCAGCGCGCCATTTATCTATTCCAATATAGATAGAATCCAGAATTGCAAAAGGCCCTGCGCTACGCGCTATATAAGCGGTTCCATTCCAACCTGATGCCATATGCAAATTTCTGATTTCATTTTCCGATGAAACAGCAGTCAACTCGCCTTGCACCGCATAAAGTGCATCACCACCGGTATTATCGCGCACAGAAATACTCCATCCACCTTCGGTATTTTTTAATTGAGCCAAGACTCTGATTTGCACTTGCTGATTAAGTGCAACAGCGAAAGAATACTGTCCTGATCCAGTGGTAATTTGGCTGGCGATAACTTCGTCTGACGCGTTAAGCAAATCTACAACCACTCCACGCGCAGGTTTGATTTGTATATTCGAATAATC
>CAZICR010000146.1:6953-7206 GCA_964537795.1 uncultured Cellvibrionaceae bacterium
TCCAATCCCAAATGATTGGTTTTATGAGGAACCCTGTCGAAGCTTATAGTCCCGGAAAGTGTTGCTGCTATTGCACTGGAATCACTCGAACTTGAGACAGAATTTGAGATTGAATTTCGAGAGGAAGAAGAGATAAACCTTTCGGGGTCAGAACCACTACCACCGCATCCGGCAAGAAGGCTGATTAAAATAAAGCAATAGCTCAGAATAATGAGACGACTTGAAAATAACACCTTCATTACTGGCACCCGGA
>CAZICR010000147.1:0-7204 GCA_964537795.1 uncultured Cellvibrionaceae bacterium
CCCCTGCTAAGGGAGTATACCTCATAAGGGTATCGGGGGTTCGAATCCCCCCTTCTCCGCCATAAGTAAAAATAAAAAGCCCAATCAATTTTGATTGGGCTTTTTATTTTGCGATTTCAGTTTAAAAATTTCGTTTTAATTTTGCTTTGCTCCAATCGATCCCGATGATAAAGTCCAACAGCAGATCAGTTATGAATTTACAGTGGATTGTGATGTCTCTGTTGATAATATTTTTTAAAAATATCAGGAGAAAAATGTGCACGAAAGATTAAAACATCGATTGTTGGGCGCGACAATTTTGATTGCACTGGGCGTTTTATTATTGCCGGGTTTTTTTCGGGACAAGGAGGCTTATCCAGTCAATACCAATACACAAATTCCTGCAAAACCCAGTATTACGGCGGTGGATTTTGATGGGCCGACTCCTGTTGAAGGTATCGAAGCTGCAGAAGATCCTGCAACTATGTTCATTCCTGATGAAACAGCAGTCGTCAGTTCAGAATCTGCTTCATCTGTCGCTACAGCAACTGCAGCAGATCTACCGGAGGCTTGGGTCATTCAAGTGGGTAGTTTCGGGCAAAAAGAAGCCGCTGAAAAATTGTTAAAAACCTTGCAGTCGGAAGGGCATAAAGCTTATCTGCGTAGCGTCATCACCGATAAGGGAACTATGCATCGATTATTTGTCGGGCCCAAGATGACGAAAGATGATGCAATAAAAACAAAATTAATTATTGATAAACAACTAAAAGTTGATGCCAGAGTATATCCCTATAAGCCCTAAAACTGTCAGGTTCTGTTAGAATGCGCGCCTGTCGTTGACCTGGCGTCAACAAAGAATTCCGGAGCTGCTATTAGATGAATTGGGCCGATTGGGTCATTGTAGGAATCTTGCTAGTGTCCTGCCTGTTTGGGTTGATTCGCGGTTTAATGCGGGAAGCGCTTTCCCTGGCGATATGGATTATTGCTGCTTTGTGTGCACGTATTTTTGTCGGTTCAGTGGAACCTCTGTTGGTTTCAGTCATTGAAACTCCATCTGTAAGAACTCTGTCAGCGATTTTAATTATTTTTATCTCAGTGCTGATTCTCGGTGCTTTTATACAATATTTGATAGGGGCATTGATCAAATTTTCAGGGTTATCTTTTCTCGATAGAGTATTGGGTATTGCCTTTGGGATCTTGAGAGGTTTGGTAATTGTGATGCTGCTCTTGATAGTGTCACCTAAATTAACCCAGGTTCAGCAAGATCAATGGTGGCAGGAGTCGCAATTGATTCCGATATTTTTACAGTGGAGCGATACCGCAGTATCGGTCTATAGTCATGTCAGTAATTGGATTATTCGGTTGTTTGGTATCGCAGACCAGCATTCAATTTAAAATATTCGAGTGTTATTTTTTTTGCAGAGTTTTAAGTCGGTGAGGCAAATTTTATGTGTGGCATTGTAGGTATTGTTGGTAAAAATGATGTCAATGTTCAGCTTTATGATGCATTGACGATTTTGCAACATCGCGGACAAGATGCCGCCGGTATAGTGACTTGTGAAAATGGCCGCATGGTTCAACAAAAAGCCAACGGTTTGGTTCAGGATGTTTTCAGAACACGTCACATGCAACGTTTGCTGGGTCATTTGGGAATTGGTCACGTACGTTATCCAACGGCGGGTAGCTCAGGGCCAGCATTGGCACAGCCTTTTTATGTTAATTCTCCTTATGGAATTGCTTTGGCGCACAATGGTAATTTGACTAACTCTGCGAAGTTGAGTGAAGAGGTTTTTAAAACCGATTTGCGACACGTGAATACTGATTCTGATTCAGAAGTTTTGCTCAATGTGTTTGCGCACGAATTGCAATTGCAAGGTAAATTGAATCCCACAGCAGATGATATTTTTGCCGCAATCAGCGGTGTGCATAATCGTGTCAGTGGTGGATATGCTGTTGTGTCTTTAATTGCAAATTATGGCTTGGTCGCGTTTCGTGATCCCAATGGAATTCGTCCATTGGTTTACGGTACACGGGAAACGGATGATGGCACGGAATATATGGTGGCATCGGAGAGTGTGGCATTAGATGTGCTCGGGTTTCATTTAATTGATGATGTCGCCCCAGGCGAAGCTATTTACATTACTGAAGAGGGAGAATTGCATCGTCGTCAGTGTGCAAAACATTCACGCTTGTCCCCTTGTATTTTTGAACATGTTTATTTTGCACGTCCGGATTCTATGATGGATGGCGTTTCGGTTTATCGTGCTCGTTTACGTCAGGGTGAAAAACTGGCAGAAAAAATTATGCGTGAGAGACCTGATCACGATATTGATGTGGTTGTGCCTATTCCAGATTCAAGTCGTGTAGCAGGGCAGGCTTTAGCGCAAAAAATGGGTGTGAATTTTCGTGAAGGTTTGGTAAAAAACCGTTACATAGGGCGCACATTTATTATGCCCGGTCAGCAGCAACGAAAAAAATCAGTTCGCCAGAAATTAAATGCAATCGAACTTGAATTTAAAGGCAAGGTTGTATTGTTGGTGGATGATTCAATTGTGCGTGGAACGACTTGCCAACAAATTATTCAAATGGCACGTGATGCCGGTGCGAAAAAAGTTTATTTTGCGTCAGCCGCACCTGCCGTTAAATTTCCAAATGTTTACGGTATTGATATGCCGACCTCAACGGAATTAATTGCGCATGGCCGTACCCATGATGAAATTTGTCGTGAAATCGGTGCTGATTGGTTAATCTATCAGGATCTGGAAGATTTAATCGCTGCGTCGGCTGAAGGTAACAAAAAAATTACCCAATTTGATTGCGCAGTATTTACGGGTGAATATTGCACTGGTGATGTAACACCGGAGTATTTGGAAAAGTTGGCTGCCGCAAGAAGTGATGAAGCCAAGTCCGGTAAAAAATCCAGCAAGCAAATGGAATTACCCATAGGTTTGCATAATGGAAATGCTTAATCAGGAGTTTTCTTTGAATCAATTTGATGAAGATATTTTTAACGAGTTAGGAATTGATACTTTAGCGGTGCGGGCGGGGCAGATACGTTCTGCAGAAGGTGAGCACAGCGAAGCTTTATTTCTTACCTCCAGCTATGTTTTTGGCAGCGCACAAGAAGCAGCTGATCGCTTTTCCGGTGCGCAACCTGGCAATGTTTATTCACGTTACACCAATCCGACTGTGCGCATGTTTGAAGAGAGGATTGCGGCACTTGAAGGTGCTGAGGCAGCAGTCGCAACTTCATCCGGTATGGCAGCGATTTTGTCGACGTGCATTGCATTATTGCAATCAGGTGATCACATTTTATGTTCGCGCAGTGTGTTTGGTACTACCACCGTTTTGTTGACAAAATATTTGGCAAAATTTGGTGTGAGTACTACTTTTGTTAGCCCAACCGATTACGCTGCCTGGGAATCGGGCTTTACTGCAAAAACCAAATTGGTTTTTGTTGAAACACCGTCTAATCCTTTGTCGGATATTATCGATATCCAACGTTTGGCTGACATCACTCATCAGCATAATGCCTTATTGGTCGTGGACAATTGTTTTTGTACGCCTGCTTTGCAAAAGCCATTAAATTTTGGTGCCGATTTAATTGTGCATTCGGCAACAAAATATATTGATGGGCAGGGGCGTTGTCTGGGTGGTGTTGTTGCGGGTCCCAAAAAATATGTTGATGAAGTATTGGGATTTATTCGCAGTGCAGGCCCGAGTCTCAGCCCGTTTAATGCCTGGGTGTTTTTAAAAGGGTTGGAAACCTTGCGTTTGCGTATGGAAGCTCATTCGCGCAGCGCATTGGAATTGGCGCAATGGTTAAACGTTCATCCAGCTGTGGAAAAAGTTTTTTACGGTGGATTACCCGATCACCCCGGCCATGAATTGGCTGCGAAACAACAAACCGCTTTTGGTGGTGTTTTATCATTTAGAGTGAAAGGTAATCGCGAGCAAGCATGGACAGTGATTGACGCCACAAAGATTATGTCCCTGACCGCCAATCTGGGCGATACCAAAACTACTATTGTTCATCCTGCAACCACAACACATGGTCGCTTAACACCTGAGCAAAAAGCAGAAGCGGGCATTACTGAAAACTTGATTCGTATTGCAGTAGGCTTGGAAGATATTGTGGATTTGAAAGCGGATTTGGAAAGAGGTTTGAGTCAACTAAAAAGCTGATTTAGACCTTGTTCTCAGGGAAAGAGATTGGTAAAGTGCGCGCCTCTTCAGGACTATAGCTCAGTTGGTTAGAGCACCACCTTGACATGGTGGGGGTCGCTGGTTCGAGTCCAGTTAGTCCTACCACTCATTCTTATTCCAAACATTTTATTATCTGAAACTCAATTTTTACAAATTGGGCACCAGCATAATGAGAAGTGTGTCAGCTTTAAATTTTCGCCAAAGTCTTATGTTATACAAGGTTTAATGCCTTCACTAACTTAGGTTTATTTCTGGCGGGAAAAAAGATGACTTTATTCAATATTCAAAAACAATTTAGCCTTTTGATGGCGCTGAGTCTGTTAACCGCCTGTGGAGGTAGCAAAGATAATCAAGTCGAAGGAAGTTCTTCGATATCTAGATCTGTGAGTCAAGGTTCTGTAATTTCCTCATCTATGTCGAGCAAATCAATGAGCGTCTCGATATCCAGCTCTATGTCTCGTTCAAGTTCGTTAGCGTCCAGTCTGCTCAATAGCTCAGCGCAAAGTTCTGCGAAAAGTTCGGTAATGAGTTCAGCTACCTCAAATTCATTAGCTTCTGATCCATCAGGTCCGCCTGTCGCAACACCAGCACCTAACGCAAGTAACCAAACGCCTGCCTTTGTTGGTCAAACACGTATTCCAGAAGTGCTTTCTCGCATCAAATTAAAAAAACAAGAGTTGACCAGTAAATTGAGCAGTCCTTGGGGAATGGAAATTTTGCCTGATGGCAGGTTTTTGATTAGTGAGCGCATTGGTAATCTGGTAATCGTCAGTTCAACGGGGCAGATATCGTCCCCAATTTCCGGGTTACCCAGTATTGTGGTTGGCGGTCAAGGTGGTTTATTGGATGTCAGCTTGGCTCCTGACTTTGCTACCAGCCGAATGATTTACTTCAGCTTCTCGCAAGACAGAGGCAGTGGTAAGAACGCAACTGCAGTTGCACGCGCACGTTTGTCGACGAATGAAGCCAATCTGGAAAATGTGCAAATCATTTTTCAGCAGCAACCAGCCTGGAATTCAAGCCTTCATTTTGGATCTCGCTTGGTTTGGAACAACGCAGGCCTACTTTACGTGACCTTAGGTGAACGCTCGAATCCTGATTCGCGAGTCTTCGCTCAAGATATCAACACACATTTGGGTAAAGTGATTCGCATTAACGCTGATGGAACCTCACCCGCAACCAATCCCTATTTCAATAATCCCAATGCAAAACCTGAAGTCTGGTCTTATGGGCATCGCAATCCCCAAAGTGCGGCGATTCATCCAGTGACAGGTGATTTGAACATGGGCCTAGAGGAGGAGATGAACTTAATCGTCCTGAAGCCGGTAAAAATTATGGTTGGCCGATCATCACTTACGGTATTGACTACAGTGGTAGCCCGATTGGAACCGGAATAACCAGCCAAAATGGAATGGAGCAACCTGTTTATTATTGGGATCCGGTAATCGCACCTGCAGGAATGACGTTTTATCGGGGCGATTTGTTCCCGTCATGGAAGGGCAATTTATTTATCAGCTCGATGAACCCAGGCGGCTTGGTTCGACTGATGTTCAACGGTAATCGAGTGGTGGGTGAAGAAAGATTTGGTGATTTGGGTCGGGTAAGGGACATCGCTGAAGCGACCGATGGTGCTCTCTGGGTGATTACTGATTCAGGTCAATTGGTTCGTTTAACACCGGAGTAAATATGTTGTCGCAGTCTCCAGACCTTTAGTCGGGAGATTGCAACGGCAGATTTTCATTGTTTCGACATTCGGTGCTAGCAATTAGGAAGTTGTGTTTGGGGGAAACACGGTTAAGTTTTAACGTCTTTAATGGATATCTCTATGTTCGAGACAAATTTCTACAGAAAAACATTTCTGCTAATCACTCTATCAGTTGCTTCAAATGTTATTTTCGCAACAGGATTATCGCCAGATAAAATTCGTGAGATTGAAAAACGTCTAAATGCACGCATCGGTGTTTCAGTTATTCAGGAGGATTCAAAGGCAATATTTTTGTATAGGGAACTCGAGCGGTTTCCAATGGCAAGTACTTTTAAGACCTTCGCTTGTGCAGCAGTGCTGAAAAAAGTGGATGAGAATAGGGATAGGCTTGATCGCAAAGTTTTCATCGTCAAAAACGAATTAGTCCCTTACTCACCAGTTACTGAACAGTATGGCGATAAGGAAATTTCACTGGAGGAACTTTGTCTTGCGACAATCACTTTGAGTGACAATACCGCTGGAAATTTAATCTTGAAAGCCATTGATGGTCCAACAGGATTCACCGATTTCATGCGAAAAATAGATGATAAATTCAGTCAGTTGTCACGTTGGGAGGTTGAATTAAATGAAGGTCTTCCCGGTGACTTGCGAGATACAACGACTCCATCGGCTATCACTTCCAGCTTACGAAAAATAATCTTTGGCAATGTGCTTTCAGATACATCAAAGAAAATATTAGTCAATTGGATGATTCAAAATAAGGTCGCTGACAAACTGATACGTTCTGTATTGCCTAAGGGCTGGATAATTGCTGACAAAACAGGCGCTGGTGGTTTTGGAACAAGAGGAATTGTTGCGATTATATGGCCTCCCAGTGAAAGAGCTGTTGTCGTTGCTATCTATATTACCGAAACACAGGCGGGCATGGATGAGCGCAACGCAGCTATCGCCGAAATTGGAAAACTCATTATTAATTCTATCTGAAGTTGTTTTGTTTCGTCACTCCGCACAGGCGGGTCTTGACCCGCCCTACATCTGCAGAGTTCGATACTATTCTTCGCTTGTTATTTCCTTGCTCCACTCAATTGCCATTTTCTTCGCCGCACTAAAATCGGTTTTCCCTGAACCTAATAATGGCAGTGTTTCTACCTGCATCCAGTCGCTTGGAATTGCAAGAGTGTTTAAACCATTTTGTTGTGCTTCGGTGCGGATTTTGTCTTTATCTACTTGGCCGTTGGTAATGGCAACCAATCGCTCACCTTTTTTCGGATCTTCAATTGCAACGACTATGACTTGAATAGCGTCGTCAGGAAT
>CAZICR010000148.1:0-7172 GCA_964537795.1 uncultured Cellvibrionaceae bacterium
CCTGCCTGGTGTTAAATTTCTATCCTGCCTTTGCTTTGATTTGTTTTATCTGGGCAAGCATGATCGCTATCAGCCGGGTTTTATTGGGTGTGCATTATCCCACTGACTTGCTTGCAGGTGCTGCATTAGGTAGTTGCTGTGCTTATTCCGGGATCTATTTATACTCATTTCTTTAAGAAACAAAAAACAAAAGGTAAAGATTAAAAAAATTTATGAAAATATTGTATGGAGTTCAGGGTACGGGTAATGGTCATTTAACGCGAGCTCGTGTGATGGCGAAAGCATTTAAACAAAAGGGAATTCAAGTTGACTGGGTATTTTCCGGCAGGGAAAAAAAAGATTTCTTCGATATGGAAATATTTGGCGATTACAAAGTTTATCGGGGTATGACCTTTGTTACTGAGCACGGAAAAATTAATTTCATTAAAACCGCAAAAGAAACCTGGATTCGACAATTTTTTCGCGACATAAAACAAGTCGATGTTGACGGTTACGATTTTATTTTTAACGATTTTGAGCCTATAACAGCTTGGGCAGCAAGACGCGCAGGGAAAAAAGTCTTGGGGGTATCTCACCAAAATGCTTTTTTTTATCCAATCCCAAAATCCGGCAATAATTTTGTTACCGACTGGTTCATGCATAAGTTTGCACCTGTTGATATAGCCTTGGGTTTGCATTGGTACCCATACCACCCGAAGATTCTTCCACCTATTGTTGAAGCCAGTCATTATCCGAATGAACCTATAGCCAAACGTTACCTTGTTTATCTACCTTTTGCTTCTCCTGAAGATATAGTCCCACAACTGAAAAACTTTGCTGATTACGAGTTTTATATTTATCAACCGGTTAAACAAGCTGTAGATGAAGGCAATATTCACCTACGCCCTTTTTCACGCGAAGGATTTCAGAGAGATCTGCACAGTTGCGAGGGTGTCATTTGCAGTGCCGGATTCGAGCTTCCCAGCGAAGCATTACATCTAGGAAAAAAACTATTAGTCAAACCACTTCAAGGACAGATGGAACAATTTTCCAACGCACTTGCACTGGAAAAATTGGGGTTAGGTAGCGTAGCGAAAAAATTTGATCATGAAACCATAGAAAAATGGTTGAAGTTATCCAATAGAGCACCGATGAACTATCCCGCTGTTGCAGAAGAAGTGATTACATGGCTATTGGAAAACAAAGGAGAAAATGTAGAAAGTTTACACCAGCGGTTATGGAGTCAAATTAAGCTATAAAGTGCATTTTTGAATCCGGATTGATTTTACTTTTTGCATAAACTCTTGCCAAAAATTTTCATCCAGTCCGGCTTCAACAGACAGATAGTACCAATTCTGTTTTGCAAAGGATCGACACTTGACTGCATCTTTTTCCGTCATTACAACCGTGTTTTCACCGGCAAAATGAAAATCGTTTTGGCGATACTGATGATGATCAGGAAAATCATATTCAATAAAATCCAGATCAAGCAGTTTCAATGTCTGATAAAAACGCTGTGGATTTCCAATTCCCGCTACCGCATGAAAACCAACCGGACGAAAATCCTGCAAGGAGAATTGTTCATTGGTTTTAATATTGACCCAATAACAAGGCGTGATTTGCATGGAATGAAAATCATCAATCAGTGGATTATTCGAGGGATTATTTACAACCAGCATATCAATGAGGGACAAACGCGAAACGGCTTCACGCAATGGGCCTACAGGTAATCGCCATCCGTTACCAAACCATCGCTGACCGTCCACCACCGCAAGTTCAAGATGTCGCCCCAGACTGTAATCTTGCAAACCATCATCACTCAAGATCAAATCAACTTTTCTATCACGCAACACAGAAATAGAGTCGAAACGCTTAGATCCAATAGCAACAGGACAAAGTGTTTGTTGAAAGATACTCAAGGGTTCATCACCCGCTTCAATAGCAGTTGATTCTTCGCTGACAAGATAAGGATAATTTGGCGCTCGACTGCCATATCCACGACTGATAACACCAGGAGAAAAGCCTTCTGCCTGAAGTTTTTTAACCAGTGCGATAATTAAAGGCGTTTTGCCCGTGCCACCCACTGAAATGTTGCCCACCACAATGACCGGTAGCGTCGGTGTACGCTGTTTGAATTGTATTAACCACCAACGACGAATATCTGAAAGCAAAACAAAAATAACGTTGAAAGGCAATAGCAAAAGTGTCCAACGACTTTTGCCGTACCAATTATCCAAAAAAAATGTTTCAAGTGATTTTTTTTTCATAGTGGTTTCAGTTCCTCCCCTTGCCAAGGGAGGGAGGAACTGACCGCACCCCAGTAGAGAAAGTATTTTTACTTTTTTGTTTCCGCATCAGGCATGCGCGTAGTCATGCGCAAATTTACAAATCCCAATTGACCCGCAACATCCATAGCTTGAACTACATATTGATGCGCGGTTTTTGCATCCGCCGTAATGATCAATGGTAATTTTGTATTTCCGTTAGCAGTATTTTCGAGGGCTGTTTTCAGGGTTTCCAATCGGGTATTCACCAAAGCTCTGCCATTTACTGCATAACTGCCATCAACGGCAATTAAAATTTCAATTTGATCAGGTTGATCACTACTGGGAGCACCCTCGGCTTGGGGCAAATCAACTTTTAAATGCGTCTCTTTGGTAAATGATGTTGATACCATAAAAAATATCAGCAATAAAAACACCACATCAATCAGCGGTGTTAAATTCACTTCATCATTGTTTGTCGATTGACGACGAAATTTCATCGCAATCTCCTTAGTTTTGTTTTACGTCTACACGGCGTTCGCTGTGCAGGGCATCAACCAGTTTTATTGATTCTTCTTCAAGAACAACTACTATCGAATCTATTCGACGCTGAAAAAAACGATGGCTGATTGTTGCAGGAATGGCGACAATTAATCCTGCTGCGGTAGTAATCAATGCAACCGAAATACCTCCAGCCAAAGCGCCAGTATTGCCTGAACCCTGAATCATAATGGCGTTGAAGGTTTGAATCATTCCGAAAACTGTTCCCAACAAACCCAAGAGTGGCGCTATGTTGGCAATAGTGCCGAGCAAGCTGATATGTTTTTCCAAATCATGGATGACTTTATTCGCTGCTTCCTGAATAGAATCTTTCATCACTTCACGGCCTTGCTTGGAATTACTCAAACCTGCAGCAAGGATTGAACCCAAGGGTGAAGACTGTTTAAGTTCACGTAATTTGGCGGCATCCATTTGATTATTCTTCAACCAACTCCAGACCTGAGCCAATAATGTCCTGGGAGCAATTTTGTTTGAATTCAATGTCCAAAAACGTTCGATACTCACTGCCAATACAATCAAAGAGCAGAGAATAATGGGCACCATCAACCAACCGCCGGAAATAATTATCGCAATCACGCTTTGATCCTCAAACTTAAGATTACAAAAACAATTAAAATTCTTGAGCCCCTGACTATAAAAGACTCGGGTTCGCATTGTATGGGTAGTTATTTGGGTACACAACGCAAGATTGTTTATCTGCGGACTATTCATCAAACACATCAAACCAATAGCGCTTGTAAACTTGCCTATAAGCCAAAACCGATAGAGCCCTCCCATCCTTCCACTTAAACTCCAGAGCCCCATGGGTTGCAGTATTAAATTCCCTGCTATTAATCGCTTGAAACCTTGAGCGCACTTTCGGATGGGGATGCCCGTAACGATTTTGAAATCCGGCGGAATAAACCACTTGCTCAGGTTTTACGAAACCTACAAATTCAACTGTCGATGAACTCAAACTGCCGTGATGACCTGCCAATAATACCTGTACATTTTTTGGCAAAGCGCCTGAACTTAACAGCTGGGATTCGATTTCTTTTTCCAAATCACCAGGCAAAAGAATTTTATGACCCTGATAATCAATCACCAACACACAGGAATAATTATTGGCACTGGCTCGTTTTCGTAACGGCCATTTAACAAAATGAAAGTTCACTTGTTGCCAGGTCCAATCTGCAGACTGATGACATGATCCAGTTTTCCCTGCGTTGGCATAGACTTTTTCTTGCGCAGCTGTCGGAGCAAACAAAGGCCAGTACTGCCCCAATAATAATTCATCAACCTGAATTGTTTCCAATAACCCTGATAGCCCACCGGCATGATCCAAATCATTGTGGCTGACCACCAATTTGTCTATTTTTGTCACCGCCTGTGACCTTAGATAGGGTGAAATAATTCCACTACCCGCATCGAAATTATCTGAAAAAGCCGCACCTGTATCATAGACCAGAGTCTTATTATCAACCTGCACGACAATTGCTGTACCCTGCCCCACATCCAAAACCAGCACACGCAAATCGGGTTGATCAGGTTTAGGCAAAAAATGATGAATGGCTAGTGAGAGAAACAATGCACTAAAACTGATTGAACGAGGGAAAAATCCACGTGGCAATAAAATTAATAGGCAACAAAAACCAATCCACAGGCTCATTATAGGCGATAACGAAATCAACGGATTTAATTTTCCGGGCGCAAGATTTAATAATGATTGTAAAAACAACAATAGATTTTCAATTCCCCATCCTGCCATCGATAACAATAGATGACTGGCGAAAGGAATTATATTTTCAAAAAAAGCTGCCAACAACAAACAAGGTACAACAAAAAAAGTAATCATGGGAATCGCTATTGCATTGGCGACAGGAGCAACCAAGGAAAAACTACTAACCAGAATTAATAATGGAATCATCAAACCGATAAACATAATCCATTGTGATTTGCTATAGATATAAATCCTGCCAAGCAATCCATACAGGAAGCCTGACTCTATTGGTTTGACATTTTTTCGTCCTGAAAAACATAAAATTAATAAGGCTACTGCACCGAAAGATAACCAAAACCCGGGGTCGTATCCAGCAAGTGGATCCATAATTACTACACAAATCAACGCCAAACAAAAAACATCTACAACTCCGGTTTCACGTCGTAACAAACACATCCAGTAGAATAATAACAACATGATCAGGGTGCGCATCGTGGGTATATTGAAACCTGCCAATGCAGAATAAAAGGCAGCACAACTGATCGCGCCCACATAAGCAAAATATTGTGCAGGTAAGGGTATAGCAAGCAACTGCAATAAACGTCCTATCAATAAGCCCAGATAAAATCCAAAAATCGCAAGAAACCCCACATGCAAGCCAGAAATTGCAATTAAATGATTGGTACCTGTTTGTTGCATTGCCAACCAATCTGGTTTATCGACCAATGTGCCATCACCAATTAATAAAGCCACTAAAATACCTTTTTGTGGCGAATCACTTTGATTCACAATCCATCGCTGTAATCGATAACGCTGTTGGTCAATCCAAAATGAAAAACCAACCGTTTCATTATCAAGTATTTTTTGATTATCACCTTTAATGACATATCCCGTTGCACCCACACCACGGCGCATTAACCAGACCTGATAATCAAACCCTGCCGGATTTACCATACTGCGCGGCCTGTGCAATTTCACTCGCCACTCCCATGCATCACCTGGTTGCAATTGAGGTAATGTTTGATAGCGATTCAGATACCAGGACAATTGTATTTTTTGTGGGATATTCTGTTGCACCAGTTGACGATCAATAGTTTTTAGTGATTCAACATCAACTGTAAATCGAATCTGACGCGAGTCCTGTTTTGGCAGCCCGGAAATATGCCCACGCAGAATAAATTCCTTTCCTGAGTCGGTTGCAGAAAGCTGATGATCCAAATAGTCATATCCAGACAAAACACCGACCACCAATCCACAATAAATGGAACCGATAAATTTAAATAAACGGAGAAATTTTATTAACAATAAAAGAGGTATAAAAACCAGAGACCAAAGAGGAGACGGCAACTCAGTAAATAGACTGACCGATAAAACAGCCACAGAAAAAAACAATATGTAAAGGGGCATAATTCATCCTTGAATTGCAGATTAAAAAATTTACATTAGGCTTTCTTGGGTAAAAAGCGAATATCCATCCAATATTTTTTAGGGTTGTTTTGTTCAATCAAAACACTAACAGTGTCAGCCTTTATAAAATCGGTCGGGTCAAACCAAATATTATCACTTTCAAATTCATGCAATTCATTGGTTGCAGGGTTTATCCACTGACAAATAATCACAAATGGATGCCTGCCATTAACGGTGATTGATGTGTTAAATGTGACATCCTGAAGTTTTGCATTAATTGAAACACCTTGGGCAAGCAAGTATTCGCGTTTCTTATTTCCTAAAAAACCATAGAGTAAAATACCACCGCCAATAGACAGAAACACGCTTCCTAATATTCCAAGCATCAACTCACCGAAATGTAACGAAAAAGAACCATTCACTTGTGCATCATTTGGATTAGATTCCCGATAGAGAATTTCCACAACTTCGCCAACATCATAAGAGGGAGGATTACTGGAGACTGAAGATACGAACTTGTACTCCTTATCATCACTCGCCACAAATTTAATAACCGGAGCATAGGTTGTTGAAGAATTACTGGAGCGGTTGGCGTTAAAATCAATTACATGCCCCTCGGCCTTAAGTGCAGATGCTATAAACTCGCTGGTATTTCGATAAACCAGAAAGGCACCAACCAACATAGCAATGCCAATAAAAGTGAAAATATATTTAATAATCGAAAGGACTTTCATAATACTTACCTGTATATCGAATGCTGTTATCCAGTGGCATCTTCTTAAGAGGCAATAATGCTGTCATAAATTGGTTATCTTCGCCAGCCAGAATGGGCTTACGAACTGGATTATTGATAGTTTTTACCCATAATTATCGGCATAATGCCTATCTTTTTTAAGGTCACACAGTTTCTAATGGCTCGTAAGTTACTCAAGCGGTTTTTTCCTAGCCCATCGGATATCAAAAACAATCCCGCCCTGCATTTTCTGGGCGACTTGCTGCACGACCCCAATTTATTTCACCTTAATAGACATTCTGTGTCCGTTGCTTTTTTTTGGGGATTTTTTATTGCCATGCTCCCGATACCAGGACAAATGGCTGTTGCCGCAATGGCTGCATTGTTTTTTCATTGCAATTTACCAATATGCGCAGCGCTAGTATGGATTACCAACCCATTGACCATGCCATTTTTCTTTTATATCGCTTATGAAGTAGGTAAATTTATTTTACGAGTTGATACCGATACCGCAGCAACAGCAGCGGCT
>CAZICR010000149.1:0-7128 GCA_964537795.1 uncultured Cellvibrionaceae bacterium
ATATAAAGGGACAGAATTTCATGGTTTTCAAACCCAACCCTCGGGCGTGAAAACCGTTCAGCAAGCCCTGCAAAAAGCCTTATCAAAAGTAGCAGATGAAGAAATCACTTTAGTTTGTGCCGGACGAACTGATGCGGGTGTGCATGCAACTCAACAAGTCATTCACTTTGATACCTCTTCAATTCGCCCTGAAAAAGCTTGGGTATTGGGTACCAAACCTCATTTGCCGGATTCAGTTATCGTTCGTTGGGCAAAAAATGTCTCTCCACAATTTCATGCGCGTTTTAGTGCACTTAATCGTACCTATCGTTATTTATTATCCGACGCGTCCACGGCTTCGGCATTGGTTGCGCATCAAGTGACCTGGTCCTCAAGAAAACTAAATCTTGATTTGATGCGTGAGGGTGCAAAACATTTAATTGGCGAGCAGGATTTTACTTCGTTTCGTGCAACACAGTGTCAAGCTAAAAGCCCGGTACGAATCATTCACTATCTGCATTTAGTGCGCCGTGGTGATTTGATTATTTTGGAAGTACAGGCC
The DNA here is from genome assembly GCA_964537795.1 of uncultured Cellvibrionaceae bacterium. Taxonomy (GTDB): domain Bacteria; phylum Pseudomonadota; class Gammaproteobacteria; order Pseudomonadales; family Cellvibrionaceae; genus Cellvibrio. Next base: position 542 of record CAZICR010000149.1, read on the forward strand.
AATGCATTTTTACATCATATGGTAAGAAATATTGTTGGCGTCCTGATGACAGTCGGGACTGGCGATAAACCTGTTGAATGGGTTGCAGAAGTACTTGCTGCAAGAGATCGTAGCAAAGGTGCGGTCACTGCCAAACCTTATGGGCTTTACCTGGTGAGTGTTGATTATCCCGAAGAATTCAATATTCCCAAGCTGTCACCAGGGCCATTTTTTATTGAGGAAGGAATTGGAGAGTTAATATAAAAATGACTTTTGTATTTTGATTTGTTCTTGGGAACGAGTTTGTTATAGTCCAAAAAAATTTCAGTGAACTAACCATGAAACCAAATCCCAACATCCGCATTAAAATCTGTGGCCTTACCCAAGTTGACGACGCGCTTGCAGCAGTTGCAGCGGGAACAGATGCTATTGGTTTGGTGTTTTATGTCAAAAGCCCACGCGCAGTCACAATTGAAAAAGCGCGTGAGATTGCCTTGGCAGTTGGACCGTTTGTTACTGTGACCGGATTATTTGTGGATGCTGATCCAAAAGAAGTGGATGGCGTATTAGATCGGGTGCCTTTGCATTTACTGCAATTTCATGGTGATGAATCTGCGGCTTACTGTGAATCCTTTCATCGACCCTATTTAAAGGCTTTGCGTATGAAGCCGGATCTGAATCTGGATTCAGTCATCAATCAATATTCTTCCGCTGTTGGAATTTTATTGGACGCTTACCGGCCGGGGGTTCCGGGTGGTACCGGGGAAACCTTTGATTGGGGAAGGGTGCCGCAATCATCGTCGCACCCCATAGTATTAGCTGGCGGTTTGAATCCTAACAATGTGGCGGATGCCATCAAAAGCACAAGAATTTATGGGGTTGATGTGAGTGGTGGTGTAGAATCGGCGCCCGGTATTAAAGACCCTGAAAAAATTCAGGCGTTTATCCAGCGAGCCAGACAAGCAATTTTGTAATCTCAATAAGGTGTCAGAGTGAATAGCAAAGAGACGGTAAACACAGCATCGGTTGATTATGCGCAATTCCCCGATAGCGAAGGTCGTTTTGGCATTTTCGGTGGACGATTTGTATCTGAAACCCTGATTCATGCCTTGGACGAATTGGAAGATATTTATTATCGCTTGAAAGATGATCCAGGTTTTCAGGCCGAATTTGATAAGGATTTAGCCCACTATGTCGGCCGTCCTTCTCCTCTATACTTTGCAGAACGTTGGACCCGCGAATTAGGTGGAGCCAAAATTTTCCTCAAACGTGAAGACCTTAACCATACTGGTGCGCACAAAGTAAATAACACGATTGGCCAAGCGCTTTTGGCGAAATTCACCGGTAAAAAACGTGTAATCGCCGAAACTGGTGCTGGCCAACATGGTGTGGCAACCGCAACTGTTGCGGCACGTTTGGGTTTGAAATGCCGTGTATACATGGGTTCGGAAGACGTAAAGCGTCAAGCGCTCAATGTTTACCGTATGAAATTATTAGGTGCTGAAGTATATCCGGTGACTTCTGGTTCGCGCACCTTGAAAGATGCCATGAATGAAGCCATGCGCGATTGGGCAACTAATGTGGATGACACTTTCTACATTATCGGTACTGCTGCTGGCCCACATCCTTATCCAGAATTAGTGCGTGATTTCCAATGTGTGATTGGTCGCGAAGCGCGAGAACAATGTTTGACGCAAACCGGTCAATTACCTGATGCCTTGGTTGCTTGTGTTGGTGGCGGTTCCAACGCCATTGGTTTGTTTCATCCCTTCCTGACAGATACCAGCGTAAAAATGTACGGTGTTGAAGCGGGTGGTTTGGGTCTGGATTCGGGTAAACACGCCGCACCACTGAATCGCGGAATTCCCGGTGTTTTGCACGGCACGCGTACCTATTTGATGGAAGATGAAAACGGTCAGATTATCGAAACTCATTCGGTGTCTGCTGGTTTGGACTACCCTGGTGTGGGGCCTGAACATTCCTGGTTAAAAGATATTGGCCGCGTCAATTACGTCGCCATCAATGACGATGAAGCTTTGGCTGCTTTCCGCAAGTTGACTTTGACTGAAGGTATTATGCCCGCGCTGGAATCTGCACATGCTATGGCCTATGTCGAAAAACTTGCGCCGCAAATGAGCAAAGACCAAATCATTATCGTCAACCTTTCCGGTCGCGGTGACAAAGACATTCTGACAGTGGCCGCTCTCGACGGCATCACTGTTTAAGGCAGGCAATTCATGAGTCGTATTCAACAACAGCTATCTGCTGCAAAAAAAGCCGGTAAAAAAATTCTCGTCGCTTATGTGGTAAATGGCGATCCATTTCCAGAAGCTACTTTACCCACACTGCATAAAATGGTTGAGCAGGGTGTGGATATTATCGAACTCGGCGTTCCCTTTTCCGATCCCATGGCCGAAGGCCCGGTGATACAAAAAGGACATGAGCGTGCTTTGGTTCATCACACCAGTTTGAAGGGCACTTTGGAATTGGTAAAAATTTTCCGCAAAACCAATCAAACTACGCCGATTGTGTTGATGGGTTATGCCAATCCCGTTGAGCGTTTTGGCTATCAAGCATTTGCGGAAGCAGCTGCGGAAGCAGGCGTTGATGGTTTGTTAACTGTTGATTTGCCGCCGGAAGAAGTGGTGGATCTGAAAAAAGAATTGGATGCAAACGGATTGGATAATATTTTCTTGCTGGCACCCACAACGACGGTTGAACGCGCAAAAAAAATTGCCACACACGCGAGCGGATTTTTGTATTACGTATCATTAAAAGGTGTTACAGGAGCAGGCCATTTGGATGTTGCCGATGTTAAACAAAAACTTGATGCCTTCGGTGAGTTAACCAATTTGCCCTTATGTGTTGGCTTTGGCATCAAAGATCCTGCAACTGCAAAGGCGATTGCTGAATTGGCTGATGGTGTTGTGATTGGCAGTGTGTTGGTTGATAAAATGGGGCAGATGGAAAAAAATTCTGCTGATGAAATTGCTAATGCAGTTGGTGAGATTGTGGGTGGGATTCGTCGGGCGATTTGATTTTGGGAATCTCCCTCACCCTAACCCTCTCCCAGAGGGAGAGGGAATTTTACATCGTAGATAATTTATCAGGGGAGTCCATCCCCTCTCCCTCTGGGAGAGGGCTAGGGTGAGGGCAACAATGACTCCAAACCAAAAACTTATCACCGAATTTCTCGACAGCCTCTGGCTTGAAAAAGGCCTAAGCAAACATTCTCGCGAATCTTACGGGCGTGATCTGCAACAATTTTCCGAGTGGCTAGAATCAGAATCGAAAAATTTGCTTTCAGTTGAATCTTCCGATGTTCAAATTTATCTCGCCAAACGTTTAAAACAAAAAATTTCCAGTCGATCTACAGCGCGCTTTTTATCTTGCCTGCGTGGTTTTTATCGTTATTGTTTGCGTGAAAACTTGTTGAACCAAAATCCGATAGCTTTAATTGAAAATCCTAAATTACCTGCTTCACTGCCGAAATCATTAAGCGAAGCAGATGTTGAAAATTTATTGGCGGCCCCGAATGTTGATGACCCTATAGGTCTTCGCGACAAGACTATGTTGGAGCTTCTTTATGCCTGTGGGTTGCGTGTCACAGAATTGGTTGAATTAACTGTGCCGCAAATTAATTTGCGGCAAAATGTCATTCGTGTGATGGGGAAGGGTAGTAAAGAAAGGTTAATCCCTATGGGGGAAGAAGCGGCTGTTTGGTTAGAGCGATATTTGCGAGAGTCACGACCAGTATTGTTAAGTCATCAGCCTAATGAAATATTGTTTCCCAGTATTCGTGCACAAGCTATGACCCGTCAAACTTTTTGGCATAGAATCAAGCATTGGGCGGTAGTTGCTGCTATACAAAAGCCACTCTCACCCCATACACTGCGTCACGCATTTGCCACCCATTTATTGAACCATGGGGCGGATTTGCGTGTCGTACAATTGCTGTTGGGGCATAGCGATTTATCCACGACACAAATTTACACTCACGTCGCGCGTGCGCGAATGAAAGAACAGCATGCGGCGCATCATCCGCGTGGTTAATCAGTCAGGAACTTTATATGAATAAAAAAATGTTATTTTCTGTGTTTTTTGGCGGTTTGATGTTGGTAGCGGCGACATCATTTGCACAAACAGAGTCGGGCTCTTTATTAAAGCGCTCATCGCCGGAAGAAACCATATTGCAGAAGCTCCAACAAGCGCGCCCCGATGTTAATTTTGGGCAGCCACGTAAATCCCCTTTTGGTGGTTTGTATCAAGTTCAAATTTCGGGGGGGCCGGTAATTTATGCAACTGCAGATGGACAGCATTTTTTGATGGGCGATGCCTATGTGATTGGTAGCAATGGTTTTGAGCGTTGGCAAGATCCTGCACAACTTGAAGAACGTAAGAAGACCGTTGCCTCAATAGATCAAAAACAAACCATCACCTTTAAACCCAAATCCAAAACCAAATCAGTTGTTTATGTATTCACTGACGTTGATTGTGGATACTGCAGAAAATTACATTCGCAAATGCACGCTTACACTGAAAATGGCGTTCAGAAGCCAGGTTATAACGATTTGGGAATAGAAGTTCGTTATCTTGCGTTCCCCAGAGCGGGTATTCCCAGCCCATCTGCCGATAAATTGATTTCGGCTTGGTGTGCAAAAGATCGTCAAGCGGCTTTGACCAAAGTGAAAAATAATGAATCCATACCTAATGCCAGTTGCGAAAACCCGGTAGCTGCCCAGTTTGAGTTGGGTGGTCGTCTAGGCGTGAATGCAACCCCCGCATTATTGCTTCCCGATGGAAGTCTTGAGTTAGGCTATCTCCCTCCGGAAGATATGGCGAAAAGGCTCGGCATTTAAGCCTTTTTCATCAGATTGACACCCACGGCCACCATGAGTATGGTGGCCGTCTTTTTTATGGCATTCACATTTTGTAATCACCTTTGAGAGGACAGTATTTTGAAACCGGTAAGAGTAGGTATTTGCGGTCTTGGTACCGTTGGCAGTGGGGCAGTCAATATACTCACACGCAACAAAGACATGATTAATGCCCGTTCCGGTTGCGATATTTCTATCATTCAAATTGCTGCGCGTCGCGACAATCCCAATTGCAATACTTCAGGCTACAAAGTCACTCGTGATATTTTCGAAGTCGCCAATAATCCTGATGTGGATATTCTGGTTGAGGTGATTGGTGGAACCACAGTTGCGAAAGATCTGGTCTTAAAAGCGATTGCCAATGGCAAACACATAGTCACTGCCAACAAAGCCCTGATCGCGCATCATGGCAACGAAATTTTTGCCGCTGCCAAAGCGCGTGGAGTTACTGTTGCTTTTGAAGCGGCTGTTGCGGGTGGAATTCCAATTATCAAAGCCATACGCGAAGGTTTGGCTGCTAACCGCATTGAATGGCTCGCTGGTATTATCAATGGAACTGGCAATTTTATTCTCACTGAAATGCGCGACAAGGGTCGTTCCTTTGAAGACGTGTTAAAAGAAGCGCAAGCATTAGGTTATGCAGAAGCGGATCCCACTTTCGACGTAGAAGGTATAGATGCTGCGCACAAATTAGTGATTCTCGCTTCACTCGCGTTTGGTATTCCATTAAATGTCGATAAAGTTTTTACTGAAGGTATTACCAAAATTGCGCCGGAAGATGTGACCTACGCCGAAGAGTTAGGCTATCGCATTAAAAATTTGGGCATTGGTCGTCGTACAGCAAAAGGTATTGAATTGCGTGTGCATCCCACATTAATTCCTGAAAAACGTTTGATCGCCAATGTCGATGGTGTAATGAATGCTGTGTTAGTGAAAGGTGATGCGGTAGGTCCAACACTTTATTACGGCGCAGGCGCAGGCGCAGAGCCAACAGGTTCATCGATTGTAGGTGACATTGTTGATGTCGCACGCACTTTGACTGCCGCACCGGAAAATCGCGTGCCTTATTTAGGTTTCGGTTCTAATTTCGTTTCCGAACAAGTGATTCTGTCAATTGATGATGTAGAGTGCGCAAATTATTTACGCATGTCGGTATTGGACAAGCCGGGTGTACTGTCAAAAATTGCGACGATTTTGAGTGATTCCGGTATCAGTATTGAAGCCATGATTCAAAAAGAAGCCAAAGAAGGTGAATCCAACGTGCCATTAATTTTGTTGACCAATATTGTGCAAGAAAAGAAATTGGCTGCGGCGATTCGTAGTATTGAATCTTTGGATAGTATCAGTGGCAAGGTTCAACGTATTCGTGTTGAGAGTTTGAAGTAAATTTAAAACAGGTTTTAATATTGTGAAATACATCAGCACTCGCGGGCAAGCACCCGCACTCAGTTTTGAAGATGTGGTATTAACAGGTTTGGCCCCTGATGGCGGCTTGTATTTGCCAGAAACTTTGCCACATTTTTCCAAAGAAGAAATTGCCAGTTGGACAGGACTTTCTTATCAAGATCTTGCATTTAATGTGATGAAGCCTTTCATTGCCGATGCAATCAGTGATGCGGATTTCAAAGCCATCATAGCTAAAGCTTACGAAACTTTCCGTCACGATGCGATTGCACCTATGGTGCAAACTGCACACAACGAATGGATTCTGGAATTATTTCAGGGCCCAAC
>CAZICR010000150.1:0-7072 GCA_964537795.1 uncultured Cellvibrionaceae bacterium
AGACGTAGTTCCTTGGTCCGAAACTACGGTCAATCGCGCGATTTTTTTACCGGGAGTTCCTTGCAGTGGGGATATTTCAAATCCAATAAAATAAATAAAAATCACAATGATCGAAAGAATACCCCATGCCCGGTTGGAGATATCCTGGCCTGCGGAATTTTCGCCGTTTGCCAATAATCCTACGAGTATGGATAAAAAAATACAATCAATACAAAATGCACAGAACCGACTGAAAGCCAAACTGGACTTTTTTTCGGCTGTTTGTGTTTTTGACGCCGTATTGTTCTGTTGCAACAGCAAATTTTTTCCACCGCGAATTTTATCCCGGTAATCTTTTTCTGATTCGGTGTTGTCTTTGATCATGTCCAGCCAGGTGTTGTACTCATCACCCAAAGCACGAGTCACGTGATATCGATTATCCATCCAGTTAAAAATAGAGTTCAGATAAGTCAGGGCTTCTTGCCCGACCAGCGATGATACTTTGGCAACATGATTCAGATTGTGCTCATGAATAACTCGCAATAACTCCAATCCCAATCGCCAATTAAATTGATCTTCAAGAATAAATGGAGATTCAATAATGAATTCCCAGGATTTGGCTTTTGCTTGTTCTCCCTGACTGCTTAATAACATTGAGGTTATGCCCAGTATGCGCTCACCTTCAACTTGGTAGGGGTTTACTGGAATTTCTTCTTGTGTTGGATTTGAAATGTCTTCTTGTGAATTATTTGATGCTCGATTTTCTGATGTTTGTTCATCGGCGGCGGCAATATCCAAGGCGACACTATCCGGCGCAATGATGCTGGCGTTATTTTGGTTGCCTATATCCTCAACATTATGTTGATTGTCAGCATTCTGATTTTCAACTGATGCAATTTCTGTGTGCTCATGCTCATCCCAATACTCGGCTTCTTGCAATGCCAGTTTATAAGCCTGGTGTAAATCCTGAAATGCTCCAGGATTCTCATCGGGTCGGGTGACTTTTAATTTTTTTGCATAAGCACGCTTGATAGCTTTTTGATCCGGCGTAGGCTCGATTTCCAGCGTTTGCCAAATATCCATTAAAACCATTCCTCGGTGTCTAATTGGCTCAACAGGGTATCCAATTGTGCGGCCGCCTTTTTAATTTCAACCGGATTTTGTTTTTCCAAAATGCGATCAAAATCAGCCATGATCTGTGCAATTTTTTCGCGTTTTTCTCCCAGGCTGGATTCATAAAGTCGCTCGCCACGTGCAAGTAATGCGCGATTAGTTTCCTGATCTCTGGGATGAAATTTTAATCCTGCCAAACGCAAGCGTGCTTTTTCTTTTTCTTCTGATGTCAGGCTACCGGGTGATTGTTCAATAACTTTGTTAATACTTTTTCCGGTTGAAGTGACTTTCACATCCACTTCCAATAAACCATTCATATCGTAACTGTAGCGAACATCAACCGCTTCTTTTCCGGCAGGGCCAGGAGGAACATCGATTGTTAATCTACCAAGCAAAATATTTTTGCTAACTAACCGGTTTTCGCCTTGGTAGATACCAATCGATAATTGTTTTTGATTATCGTGAGCGGTGACCAATCGACGGGTCACACTGATAGGCACAACTGAATTGCGTTCGATAATTGGTAGAAAGTATCCGCCTTCATTGGTGTGTTCATTGATGACATCTGTGCCTAATGTATAAGGGCAAACATCTGTCAGGACAATATCAGACAGCGCTTTGTCTTTGGATTTTAATCCTGCTTGAATGGTGGCGCCCATGGTAATTGCGCAATCGGGATCCAGATGGCAGGAAGGCAATCGACCAAACATACGGCCAATAGTTGAGCGAAAAACTCCCATGCGTGTTGCACCGCCAACCAACACTACATCATCAATGGCTTGTGTTGACATATTGGCATCGCTTAGTGCGCGTTCAATAGGGCGTTTGGCGCGCAATAAAAGTGGCGTGGCAATTTTATTAAACCATTCATCGGTCACAATAAATTTGTGATCGTTTTTTCCAAAACTTAAATTCAGTGTTTGCTGTTCTTTGACACCGATACGACGCTTAGCCGTTTCCATTTGCATAAGCAGTTGGTTGGTCTCTTGCGGCGTCAGTGATTGTCGATTGATATTTAATTGCTGCAATACATCATTCGCCATTGCATCGACAAAATCTTCGCCACCTAAAAAATTATCACCGGCACTGGCATGAACTTCCATCACGCCTTCAAAAAATTCGAGAATGGAAACATCAAATGTACCACCGCCCATATCCAGAATTAAAAAAGTGCCTTCCTGTTTTTCATGTAATCCATAAGCAATAGCAGCAGCAGTCGGTTCATTGATCAAGCGTTCAACTTTAAGCCCCGCCAATTCACCGGCAGTTTTGGTGGCGTGACGTTGATTGTCATTGAAATAGGCGGGCACACTGATCACGGCTTCAGTCACTGTTTCACCTAAAAAATTTTCCGCATCTTCTTTTAATGAGCGCAATACAATCGCGGATAATTCCGTCGCGGTAAATTGTTTGTTGCCCAAAATAACTTTGTGTTCGGTACCCATCAAACGTTTGAATACGGCAACCGTTTTATCGCTGTGGCTAATGAGTCTTTCTTTGGCGATGCGGCCAACACTGATGTTGTTTTTGTCATCAAGGCCAACAACGGATGGTGTTAATAAATCGCCCAACCGGTTAGGGATCAACTTCACCCCTTGTTCTGTCCATACACCACAGCTGCTGTTAGTGGTTCCCAAATCAATACCAATAATTGCCATCTTCTGCATCCACGGAATTCAATCAAGTTGGCGATTTAATCGTTTTTGATAATAAAAGTCTATTGCCTCACAACCATGATTTTGGCGTATATTTCCACCTTGATGCCATATTCATCACGCCTATACTCAAAAAGAATAAGTTTGGAGGTGAGCGGGTGAATATATTTATTGGGATTATCGTAGTACTGGCTTGTATTGGTGTTGGATTCACCATTCACGGCGGTAATGTAATGGTGCTTATGTCACCTATTGAAGTGCTCATTATTTGCGGTGCTTCTTTTGGCGCAATGATTATTGGAAATCCTTTATCGGTATCCATAGGGGTCATTAAGTCTGCTGGAACTCTTTTAAAGCCATCCAAATATAAGAAAAGTTTTTACATGGATTTACTGACTCTCCTTTACGATATTTTTAATAAAACCCGTCGTGAAGGTTTGATGGCAATAGAGGGCGATATTGAAGAACCTGAGAACAGTCCAATTTTCAGTAACTATCCCACTATCATGAAAGACCATCACATCATTGAGTTTATTTGTGATTACCTGCGCATCATGGTGGCGGGCAACATGGCGCCGCATGAACTTGAGGCGCTTATCGATCAGGAAATGGAAGGTCACCATCAAGAGGCCGGCCTTGTCCCAGGTGCCGTGCAAACTGCTGCGGATGGCCTGCCAGGTTTTGGGATAGTGGCTGCTGTGTTGGGTGTGGTTATCACCATGGGTAAAATCGGTGGTCCGCCTGCAGAAATCGGTGCCTCGGTTGGTGCGGCATTGGTTGGAACTCTATTGGGGATTTTATTTGCGTACGGATTCATTGCTCCTTTCGCTAGTTACCTAAATCACATGGCACGAGAAGAAGCGCGCGCTTATGAAGCGATTAAGGCAGTTTTGGTGGCCTCGATGAATGGAGTTCCTCCGCAAATTGCCGTTGAGTTTGGTCGTAAAGTCATTTACCACGGTGTTCGTCCTGGATTTAAAGAGCTTGAAGAGCAATATCGAGCAAAAAAATAAGGTGTTATAAATGGAAAAGGGCGCAACGCAACCCATTATTATTATTAAAAAGAAAGGGCACGGTCATGGCCATCATGGCGGCTCTTGGAAGGTGGCGCTGGCTGATTTTATGACGGCTATGATGGCTTTCTTTTTATTGATGTGGCTAATGGGTAGCACTTCGGAAGAGGAACAAAAAGCCATTGCAGGGTATTTTCAGGATCCTGGCAGTGAATACGTGGTAGGCGAGGGCGGTGCTGATTTGGGTTTGATTTCACAAGACCAGCCGCAGAAACAATCACAATCCGATCAACCGGAAAGTGAAGATGCCAGTAATAAAGAAGGTTATGCCGACAATACCCAACCGGAAAAAGCCGAGCATGTTCCCGAAGATGAATTGAAAAAAGAATTGGAAAAACGCGAACAGGAAATGCTGGAGGAATTAAAAAAACAACTGGAATCCGAGATCAATGCTCTGGATTCGGTTTTCCAGCAAATCAAGGATCAAATTATTATTGATTTCACTGCATTGGGATTGCGTATTCAAATTGTCGATAAAGATCAGCGCCCCATGTTCGATGTTGGCAGTGCCAATTTAAAACCTTACTCTGCTGAGGTACTGAATGCTCTTGCTCCGATTTTAAATAAGGTGCAAAACAAAATCAGTGTCACGGGGCATACAGATGCAACGCCCTATGGTGTCAATGCAACCTATACCAATTGGGAGCTTTCAGCCGACAGAGCCAATGCCGCGCGCCGTGCCTTGCTGGAGGGCAGTTATCCCGAAAGTAAGGTTGCAACGGTTCAGGGTATGGGATCAGCGGCTCCTTTTCTGATGGATAAACCTTATGAACCTATCAATCGCCGTATTGCGATCATCGTTCTGAAAAAAGCCGTTGCCGAAGCCTTAACTAATGGTGGAATGGGATTGGATGGTCAGCAACTGATTGATCAGGGTGGTGCAATCAGACAGGACAAGTCCGGCTCAACGCCAACTAATCCCTTTTTATCACCTGATGAAGTGGATACCGCAGTAGATTCTGGTCTTGATGGACAACAAGTTATGGATCAAAGGAACAACAAGAATTCTGCAGGCTCATCTGTATCGTCTGTAGCACCTAAATCGGCAACTTCATTTCCGGTCGAGCAACGGCCGGTGTTATCGCCTGATGAAATTGACAATGCCATTGATTCGCAATAGCTTCATCGGGAGTTCTAAATAAATTTGTAATTCACTTCCAGCTGTAAATCCCACAAGAAAACTTCCGGAGCTATCTCGGTTCCCGAGCCGTTGAGTAATATTTTTCGTTGCAGACTGAAATCACCTTTCTCTAATAAAGCCTTGGGGTTGGGTGTTTGAAAATCCAGGTCCAATGTAGGTAAATTTGACGATAATTGAAGGTTTTTTTCTTTCATCTCCAGCCCCTGGCTCTTAACCCAATGAGTTTCTGCCGAGACCAATAAATGAGGTTCAACCAGAGCAGCGAAGGAGTTGCAACTCATAAAACTTAAAAAACAAGACAGGCCAAATAAAACAGATTTCATCAATTAATCCCAGTTATGCGGTGGTTTGCAGGCTGGCATTCTAATGATTATTTATTGATCTGGTGTTACCAAAATACTCATTTTTTAGACTGTTTTATTCTTGATGAGTATTTTTTATCCTTTTTTATATTTATCTGTAAGACTCCTGCTGATCTATTAGAGATTCAATTATTTTTGGTTATATAAGTCATTCATTGACCCACTCCCAGCGAATGGGTTGTCCGAAATCATCCAGAATGACTCGTTTTTTGGGGCCGGACATAGGCGGTTTTGAATGATGGTGTTTTTTGCGGGACTCTATTGCAGCGACAACATCATTAACCAGAGTTCGATGTTCATGGGATTCACCTTCAAACACTGAATAAAGAGGCCCGCTACCCAGTGGTCTGCCACTGGCGCCTCTTGGAATTTCCTTAACCTCACCACCTTGCTCAAGGTAAGCCTCTACCTGTGCTTCAAGTTCTGCATGAAGTTGACGGCGAGTTTTGGTGGGTTTAATAACTAAAGGCATAATGCAACAGAATGAAATGATCGACCGGGCAGTATAGCAGCCCAATCTGAAGCGGAGCGAGATACCATTGTCGTTTTTCGATAGCCATTGCCATTTTGATTTTGCTGAGTTTGATCTGTCGCGAGATATTATCTGGTCCGACGCGCAATCAATCGGTGTCAATCAATTATTAATTCCTTCTGTTAGCCCGGATACTTGGAAAAAAGCGAGGCTTATCGCTGAAAATCATAAAGGCATTTATTGGGCAGCAGGATTACATCCCTGGTGGATCGCCAATTATTTATCGATTCCCGATTGGAAGACTGAATTAAAAAAATCGTTACAAGATGTACAGCAGGACAAAAATTGCATCGCAATCGGTGAAACAGGGCTTGATGGTTTAATTGACACGCCACTGGAGATTCAGATCAGCGCTTTAGAATTGCACTTGAAGGCAGCTAGCCAATTTTCAAAGCCTGTCATAGTTCACTCACGTAAAACGCATGCAGAATTATTTCGTATCATCAAAAATGTTCATTCTCTTGCGGGTGGAGTGGTGCATGCCTTCAGTGGCAGTTACGAACAAGCCAAAGCCTTTGTTGATCTGGGATTTTATTTGGGTGTTGGCGGCGTCATCACTTACGAGCGCGCCAATAAAACCCGCGAGGCCATCAAAAAAATTCCGTTGGAATATTTGCTTCTGGAAACTGACGCACCCGATATGCCTTTGCAGGGTGAACAAGGTAAAATAAATTCACCGGTCAATTTATTGCGAATAGCCAATCATCTGGCTGAATTAAAACAGGAATCTCTGGATGTTATTGCCAGAGTTACTACAGAAAACGCCAATCGATTATTTGGAATCTCGAATGCAGTATGACGATTTATCATCAATCGATTTAAATCTATTGATCGACACTAAAAGCTGGCAAGAAAAATACCGTTTGATTTTACAATGGTCGGAATTAATCACACCAAAACCCGCATTGCAAAAACCGGAAACTATTTTGAAAGGCTGCGAAGTCGATAGCTGGATCAAAACCGAATCAACTCATGATGCCCAATATTTTTTATTCGACAGCCAAAGCAAACTTATCAAAGGCTTGGCCGCCATTATTCTGGTTCAACTTAATGGCCAATCCCAAGATTTTATTCGTACATGGAACGGGGAAGAATTCCTGCAAAAAACCCAACTGCAAAAACATATGACGCCTTCGCGGAATAATGGGTTGCTAGCGTTGATTGGGTTTTGTAAAAATGGTTAATTGAAATTTGAACAGCCAAATTTCCCTCCCTAC
>CAZICR010000151.1:0-7043 GCA_964537795.1 uncultured Cellvibrionaceae bacterium
AATGTTCAATAAAATCGATCAATTAAAATCACAACTGGATTCTCACCGACCTCTACCTGAGTCTGTGGTGAAAAACTTGCGTGAAGATTTGATTTTGCGTTGGACATATAACTCAAATGCGATTGAAGGTAATACGCTAACCTTGATGGAAACCAAGGTGGTGCTGGAAGGCATTACCATTGGTGGTAAAAGTCTGCGGGAGCATTTTGAGGCGATTAATCATCGTGATGCGATTTTATTTGTTGAGGAATTGGTACAAAAAAATCAATCGTTAACCGAGTGGGATATTCGTAATATTCACCAGTTGATACTCAAAAATATTGATTCTGAGAATGCAGGTACTTATCGAAAAGTTAACGTGATGATTGCAGGTGCCAGCCATACTCCGCCAGAGCATTTTCTTGTTTCCGAACAAATGTCCCGTTTTATGACTTCTATTGATTACCGGTTGCATCCGGTTGAACGAGCTGCCCGTATTCATGTGGAGTTTGTCGGCATTCATCCCTTTGTGGATGGTAATGGTCGAACCTCTCGTTTATTAATGAATCTTGAATTAATGAAAGCCGGATTCCCACCTGTGGTAATTCCGGTTGAGCAACGTTTGCGTTATTACCAGGCACTGGATAAAGCACATGTTGAAAAAGACTATGCTGATTTTATTCAACTCGTTATTGAAATGTCAGAGCAAAGTTTTAAGCCTTATTTTTATGCGCTTGGAATTTCACCAGCTTAATAATTAACATCAACAATGTTGGGGTTCGCTCTGCTCGCCGCCAACCTACATTGGTTTTTTTGTATGGACTATTTCCCCGTTTTTCTCGATCTAAAAAATCGTCGCTGCTTGTTAGTCGGTGGTGGTGAAGTTGCTACACGTAAAGGTCGTATGTTGGCGAAGGCAGGTGCTCTGTTGCGTGTGGTTGCACCAGAAATTTCCGCAGAAATTCGCGAGATTGTTGCGCAGCAAAAAGGTGAATTGTTTGAGCGGGAGTATCAGCCATCGGATATGGATGATTGTGTTCTAGCGGTTGCCGCAACGGATGATGATCAATTAAATAAAATGATTTCCGAACATGCGCAGCAGAGATTAATTCCTGTCAACGTAGTCGATACCCCGGCGCTCTGTACTTACATAACCCCCGCAATTATTGATCGATCGCCTTTGATGATTGCTGTATCCAGTGGTGGTGAAACGCCAGTGTTAGCGCGATTGGTTCGTGCGAAATTGGAAACTTTGATTCCTGCTGGTTATGGCAAGTTGGCGAAAATTGCCAGTCAGTGGCGTGACAAAGTCAAGGCGCGTTTTAGTGAAGGTGACAGTCGTCGAAAATTTTGGGAAAAAATTTTACAAGGCCCTGCTGCCGAATTAATGATGAATGGTCAGGAAGAAGCAGCGAATCAATTTATTAATCAGGAATTAAATGCAGATCAATCTGAACTCAGTATTGGCGAAGTCTATTTGGTTGGTGGTGGCCCAGGTGATCCGGAATTATTAACACTGCGTGCATTGCGACTCATGCAACAAGCGGATGTGGTGCTGTATGACCGATTGGTTTCTGATGCGGTTATGGAGTTGGTACGACGCGATGCTGAAAGAATTTACGTTGGCAAACGCCGCAGTGAGCATGCCATGCAGCAAGAGAATATTAATCAGCTGTTGGTGGATTTGGCCAAAGAAGGCAAACGTGTTTTGCGGTTAAAAGGGGGCGACCCTTTTATTTTTGGTCGTGGTGGTGAAGAACTCGAGTTGCTCGCACAAAATAAAATTCCTTTTCAAGTGGTGCCAGGTATTACTGCTGCATCGGGCTGTGCGGCTTATGCGGGTATTCCATTGACCCATCGTGATTATGCGCAATCTGTTCGATTTGTAACGGGGCATTTGAAATCGGATGATCCTAATGTGTCCTGGCCGGAATTGGCCAATCCAACACAAACGCTGGTTTTTTATATGGGGTTGGTGGGTTTGCAGGAAATTTGTGAGACGCTTATTGCTCATGGCCGTGCCAAAACAACACCTGTTGCGTTGATTGAAAAGGGCACTCGACCTGAGCAACGTGTTTTTGTGGCGGATTTATCATCAATTCATGAGCAGATCGAGGGGCAGGATGTGCACGCGCCCACATTATTTATCGTCGGGGAAGTTGTAAAATTGCGCCACTCCTTAAACTGGTTCAAGGCTTGAGTATTAACCAAGTCTTATTAGAGTCAATAAATTACGAATGCGCAAAAAGTTTACTCAAGAAAGAGATTTATCTGCCGACAATTTGACTATGGTCCTAATGTTGAATGGTGAGCCTATGTTGTATTTGGGTCCTTTGGAAACTCGACAACGCTTGCAGCAGCTTGCTTCAAGCCGTCCACAAACTACTACCGCAATTACTGCCTACGCCAAGGAAGTTAAGGGGACGACAGTATATATTTCCCCTGATGAAGATCAGGGTAGTTCTGACTTACCACCTTATGGTGTTGAGCGTCGGGTAACTCCCGACAGGCGTGGAAAAGGCGATGATCCCTTCCTTGAAACCCGCGCTGGTAAAGACAGACGTAAAATGCGTCGCCCTTCCATTAATATTTCGATTTGATGGGATTTATTCACGCATCCATTTGATTTGAAATTCGATCTCTTCTTCTTTACCTGAAATTTCGTGCTCAATAGTGAAGCTTGCACGGACAGGAACATATATACGTTCACCTGCGATTTGGATTTCAAATTTCTCATCGTTTTCGATAGCATCTGCCAGACGACGCAGCTTCGCAACGAAATCTGCTTTTGGATATTCTTTTTCGATGTCTCTTCCTGTTTTAGCGCCCATAATTAATCTGCCTCATGTTTATTAAATACTTTTGTTTGGAAAATATATTCATAGATTCCGCGGAGCATTCCTGGTTGTAGTATGTAGGTACTTTCCAGATGAAATTGATTGAATATTTTTAACAAGCCCACAGCAGAAAGTTCGGTGCTGCTGGCGAGGCGTTTAGGTGCGGGAAGCAACGCAATATTTTTGTCATCCAATATGTAGCATTTTTGCGGACGTATAGGTAATTCTGATCCTGTATAGAAAAAGGCAAAAATTTTTGTGTGCTGATGGAGATGCGGTTGAAGCTTTTGGAATATTGCAGCCAATTGTGCGCGATTACAATAACTGAACAAATCCCAGGCAATAACTACATCAAACTTGGTTTGTTCAGGATAACGCAATGCGTGTTTGCGAATCGCTGAATCATTTTCGATGAGTGATGGAATTATGTCTTCTACATAAACATTTTCAGCATAGAGATGGAAAAAATCACTGGTTCGTGTGACCTTGCTACCCAAATCCAGCACAGTCGCACTTTGTATGCTGAGCAGATGTTTGCAAATCTGTTCCAATCCATAGGATCTGTGTGGTATTGCATCCAAACCCCTCAAGTTTCCGTTTAATTCCGCAGAAGCTTCGCGTCGTTTGCTGGCCTTGCCATCAGGTTGGTAGCGCAGAACGTGTTCGGTAATATCCTGACTCATTCCCTGGTGTTGCATATAGGTATATTCCATCACATAACTCGTCATTCCTTTGAGCATGCTGGTGGTGTCGATATTGGGAAATGGACGCGAGCACAAAATACCGGAACAACTTATTTTTACCTGATATTGATCAATAATTTGATAATGTCTTGGTCTTGCTGGCAAGTTTCGGCCTATGTATTTCACCATGTGTAGCAAAGTATTGGGATGAGAATGGCGATTCAGGCGCGTCACTAACCAGCTCATAGTATTTTGATCGAGATAATTAAAAATATCCCAAGCTAAAATAACATCGAATTTTTTATCTTCAGCAAAATTGGACAGATATTCATCCAATCCTGCGCGCAAATTTTCACATGAACTCCAAGCTTCGGCACAGTCTTCGAGAAAGCCATCAACACTTTCAAAATGAATGTGGCAACTTAGCTGCGCAAAAAAATTAAAACTTGCCGCTGAAGATGAACCTAGATCGAGAATATTATTGCGGGATGAGGATTTGAGTTCGTTGTAGATCGCTGTTACGCCGGGGGATCGATGAATTACATCCGCCGGCGTATCGCTTTCAGCTAAATCAATAGGACTTTCGACTGGCATCATGATTGTCACGAATCTATTATCGAGTTAAGTATCGAGTTAAGATTCAACTGCCAGAATGGGATTATTCGGTTGAACCTGACTCTGTTGTTTTATTGTAAGAAGATGTGTGGCTACCTTTAGTAGCTTCTACATCCATATCGATAGAACCACGGAATTTCGCCCCATCTTCCAAAGTAACGCGTTCAGCTTTCAAATTACCTTTAACATTACTGGCACTTTTCACTGAAATACGCTCGGTGGCTACTATATCGCCTTCAACCTTACCTTCGACGGTAATAGTTCTCGCTGACACATTGGCTTTGATCACACCTTGGCTGGCAATCGTCAAATGATTACCTTTTAAATCAATACTGCCCTCAACTGTTCCCATGATGACCAAATCTTCTTCACCGCTCAGCTCACCTTTGAAGGTAATTTTCGGGCCAATAATCGCAACTGGCGTTTTCGGTTTAGGCATTTCGGCCACTTTTGAGGATTCGCTTGGTTCGCTAAAAGTATTGAAGCTCGGCACTTCGCTTTCACCTGGAAAAGCAATTGCTGGATCATTTTTTGTAAGACGCATTGAATTACTCCTATCGGGTTCGGATTTTTGAATGTCGATTTGTGTAGCGAACTCCTTCTTTCGTGAGAAGGGGAAGCCAGAAAGTATACCGTCCATCAAACTATTACCTCATTTCTGAACATATTCAGAGTGTAAAGACATATCGATTGAATTGCGTAAACTGGTGAGGAAAAGAGCGCCAAAATATCTAAATTGATAACCAGTGAACGTTTGTCTGGGGAGTAATTTTTTTGGAATAGATTATCTCATAAATGATACATATTTAAATTGGCAGATGGTGCGCAGCCGCTATGAGTCTTAACGGAAAAATATGAAATATTTTTGTTATTTCTGCTCACATTTGATTGATGTAGCAAGATGATTGAAAATTAACTTTTAATATCAAAATAATCATTTTTTGATGATTAGGGAATCAATTACTTGTTGTAGTGATATTGACAAGAACAGATTTAAACGCCGGCGTATGGCTGCGTGGATCGCGTTCGGTGCCAATTAAACAATTGGCTTCGGGGTAATACGCCAAAAGGTTACCTTGTGGTACATCAAAATAAAAAACGGTGAGATCTCTCATTTCGCCGTAGGCGGATCTGATAGTGACTTTATCGCCTGCATTAACGCCTAGATTGTTTGCATCTTGTTTATTCATCAAGACTGACCAGCGTGTGTCAGTTGAACGATAGGAATCCTTTTCTTCATAAATAATCGAATTGAATTGGCCTTCGCTGCGAATACTGGCGAGGGTGAAAGGGAATTCTGTTGTGGGTGTTTTATGTATTAATGTTGGTGTAATAAGTTTTGCCTTGCCGCTCTCTGTGAAAAATTTTGGCGAATGGAGCAGGCGATTTTCAATCGTAAATTCCTGCTTGTGTTGATCAATGTCTTGTAAGGATTTCATGCCGGGAATGATTTCTGCAATCGCCTCACGAACTGATTGATGATGTTTTAATTTTTCAAAATCAATCGGTGAATCTTTCAGTAAACCTTTTGCGAGCTCGCATAAAATCCAGGATTCCGGTTTGACGTTGTGCAAGCGATCAATTCCGCCATCACTTAAACGCACAAAATTAAACATGGATTCCTGGGTAGTGGATTGCCATTCTTCATCGCGTGCAGTCACTGGCAGTATCAATGCTTCGCTGGTTTCCATTCCAAACACATGACCGTGATTTAATGTGGTAGTCAAATAGACTTTAAACGGAATTTTATCCAAGGCTTTTTGCGCCCAATCTGAGTGTGGCGTGGCCGAATATAGATTACCACCCATCAATAATGCAGCATCAATTTTTCCGTCATACGCCGCTTCCAGGCAGGCGAGGGTATCCATACCTTTTTCTTTTGGGAGTGAAATCGAAAAATGGTTTTCCAAGGCTGACAAAACATCAGCACTTAAAGTAGGTTTTACACCCACACTGCCAATGCCTTGTACATTGCTGTGTCCTCGCAATGGTAGTAAACCTGATCCGGGCTTTCCCATCATGCCTCGCAATAACGCGAGGTTAGCAATCGCTTCCACATTTTCTACGCCTTGAATGTGATGCGTAATGCCCATGCCCCAAGCAAAAATCGTTTTTTCGCTTTTTGCATAACAACTGGCGATATGTTCAATGGTGTTTTGATCAACTCCGCAAACATCACTAATCATTTGCCAATCAATTCTTTGGGTGGCTGCCAATAAATCGGAAAAACCTTCTGTATATAAATCAATAAAATGTTGATCCAGTTGATTGTTTTCTATCAGGGCTTTGGCAATACCCGTGAGTAACAATAAATCGCTGCCGATTTTCGGTTGAATATATTCCGATGCAATCCAACTGCCGCCCGTGATCATGGATTTTGCACTTTTCGGCACTGCAAAGCGAACCAGTCCTGGTTCTTTCGCTGGATTAATAACAATTACTTGACCGCCACGTTCGCGACAATTTTTTAATTGATGAATAAAGCGCGGATGATTGGATGAAGGATTGGCACCAATTACAAAAATACAATCGGCTAAGGCCAAATCTTCCAGCGAAACAGTGGCGGTACCACTGCCAATCACATTGGTTAAACCCACGCCAGTGGCTTGATGACAATAATAGGAGCAATTGTTGACATTGTTAGTGCCATATAAGCGCGCAATCAATTGCAACAAAAATCCCGCTTCATTGGATGAACGGCCGGATGAATAAAAAAAACTGCGTTGTGCAGGCGTTTGTTTAAATTTTTCAATCATCAATTCAAAGGCTTGTTGCCAACTGATAGGTTGATATTGATTGGATGTTGCCGATTTATAAACGGGATTATTTAATCGCCCCAAATGTTCCATTTCATAACCGGACAGTTGTTTAAAGTCATCCAGTGTATGTTGAAATAATTCGAGTGGAATAGCGGGTTGAATGTCGGTGG
>CAZICR010000152.1:0-7041 GCA_964537795.1 uncultured Cellvibrionaceae bacterium
CACCACAGACAGGGCATAATTCAGGATACTTTAGTATGCGCTTTGGCTTGAAATTAAATGTGTGCATTCTTTAACCTATTTCGTGCATAGCAGCGTCCATGTGCCGAGCTCAGTGTAGTTTTGCAATTACTTTTTAACCGGAATATCAATTGAAACGATTGAGTGGAAATTCAATTTCAAAACTGCGTATAACGAAATTTTTCAACCGGAACAGGGCGTCCGAAATAATAGCCCTGATATTTAAAGCAACCTTCGCTTTCCAGCCAATCGCGTTGCTCTTTGGTTTCCACACCTTCAGCGATAACACTTAATTCCATGCTTTGTGCAAGGCGAATAATCATGCGGGCGATAGAAGCGTCGTTGGCATCGGTGAGTATGTCGTTAACGAAGGATTTATCAATTTTTAATTCATTAATAGGCAAACGTTTCAGATAAGAAAGTGATGAATAACCCGTGCCGAAATCATCGAGCGAAAATTTAATGCCGTGAATTTTTAATGCGTCCATTTTGGTGATTATATCTTGCGGGTTATCCACCAACATACTTTCTGTTAATTCCAGTTTGAGTTTATGCGGATCAGCGCCGGTGTTGTGCAATATTTCAAGTAATTGTTCAACGAAATTGGATTGTTGAAATTGTCGTGCGCTGACATTAATTGCCAAGCATAAATCGGCTGTTGCAGCAGCTGTTGACCAATTTACCAATTGTTTGCAAGCTGTCTCAACGATCCATTTTCCCAAAGGCAGAATTAAACCTGAATCTTCAGCAATTGGAATGAAGTCCAGTGGCGATACCATGCCGCGCTCTGGATGTACCCAGCGAATCAATGCTTCCGCTCCCGTTACTTTTCCATCCACATTAATTTGTGGTTGATAAAAAAGCTGAAATTGATTCTGCTGTAAAGCATCGCGCATTTCATGTTGCAAACTGAATCGTTGCGCAGCGGTGGATTGCATTTCAGGATCAAAAAAACGAAAGGTGTTACGGCCCGTTGCTTTGGCGTGATACATGGCCTGATCTGCTTGTTTGAGAAGTTCATCAATAGACACCGGAGTATCGCCAAACAAACAAATGCCGATACTCGGTGTATTAAAATATCCCTGATTTTCTATTTCATATTCCGCATTCAGTTGCGCCATAATTTTTTCAGCAACTTGCTGGGTTTGAATTGCCGCTTCTTCGCGCGATTCGCTCAAACCTTCAAGTACTACTACAAATTCGTCGCCACCCAATCGCGCTACAGTGTCTTGTTCACGCACAGAATCTCGCAAACGTTCTGCAACTGCAATTAATAATAAATCGCCCACATGATGCCCGCGATTATCGTTGAGCGTTTTAAAATCGTCCAAATCGATAAATAACAAAGCACCCTTGGTTTGTTGGCGCAAACTGGCGACAATTGCGTGTTCCAAACGATCCCGTAATAAACGACGATTAGGTAAATGCGTCAGCGGATCAAAAAATGCAAGGTGGTGTATACGTTCTTCATTTTGTTTTAATTCGCTGATGTCCGTTAAGGTGGAAACATAGTGGGTGGTGATATTGAATTCGTTTTTAACTGCAGTAATGGTTAGCCATTCAGGAAACACTTCACCGGTTTTACGACGATTCCATATTTCACCACGCCAACTTCCAATTTGAGTAATCGATTCCCATATTTGCATATAGAAATTTTTATCATGGCGTCCGGATGACAATATTCTGGGATTTTTACCAATCACGTCTTCAGCGCTATAACCTGTTACTTCAGTAAATGCATTGTTAATACGCACAATGGTTCCTTCCGGATCCGTTATCATCATGCCTTCACGTGCGTCAAATGCGGTTGCTGCCACGCGTAATTCTTCTTCTGCCAATCGGCGTTCCGTAATATCACGTGCCAATACAACAAAACGCGGATCTGAAACAGGTTCGCTGGTTTTGCGTGAAATAGATAATTCAAATGTTGCCATGCCACGAGGCAATTTCAAGCTGTAATATTTACCGGATGAGATACCTTTTTGCAGTGCTTCATGCAACGCATTGTTAACCACTTCCACTGCATGGGGTGGTAAAAACTCGCGAAAATTTCTACCTAAAAAATCTTTCGGTTGGACCGTCAATAATTCCAGACGATTGGTGTGATAGCCATGAATAATTCCCGATAGATCAATATCAAATAATAAATCCGGAATAGCATCAAGCGTAGCCTGTAATTCTAATCGGGCGTCCATGACCTCACGCGTTTGGTTAGCGACAGCTTCCTGTAAATTTAATTTGCGGCGCTCAAGTCTTATCATCAAATAAGTTTGATAAGACAACAAAAAACTTAGTGCCAGAGCCACCAGAATTTCACCGGCAACTTGCCAGTAATTAATCCAACCCGTTTGTGGGGCAATGCTGAGTACCCACTCACCGTTTGGGACTGCAAATTTTTGTTCGACTGGATCAACCAGATATTCCTCTGCATTAACCGCTATCACCTGTTGACCCAGTTGCGAATCCACACTCCATAACTTATAGGCTATGGTACGGGCTTTCAGTTGATGGAAATTGGCTTTTTCCAATAATGGATCAATACGAATAATAACGTTGGTAAAACCCCAGAAATACTGTTCGGAATCTTTTTCAAGAAACACCGGTAATCGCGCAACCGCTCCCAAACCGCCTTGCACCAAATTAACTGGCCCTGCCAATGTCAACTTGCGAGTATCGCGCGCACGGATGGCTTCTTTGTTTTGAATCGAGTCTTCAAGTTGATTGAATCCAACTGATTTTTCATTTCCCTGCAAAGGATAAACTTGGGTGATGATGCCATTGGGCGAAAGGCTGATATGCGAAACACTGTCAAAGTAAGGTAAAAGTTCTCGCGCTACATCATCAAATCGTTCTATTGCCCCTTTTCCCAAACGAACCATAGCGGCAAGTGAATAGTTAAGCGTGAGCGCTTGATCCAGACTATCGCGGATCAAAAATGCGTGATTGGTTGCAATATTTTCCATATCCGCACGCTTGGCTGCGCTTTGATTTTGTTCCAGATTCCAAATCACCCATGCAGAAAGCAGTAAGCAAATAACCAATACTGCCAAAGCAGGCATTTCAGGACGACGAAGTAAAACAGGTATTGTTTCAGACATACAAACCCAAAAAAAGATAACGCAAAAAAGAAAGGTATCCTGTAAACACTATAGCAAAGGACTCTAGGACAATGGGCTTTCTCAAAAAAGATTGCGGTGTGAACCTGGCCAATGATCAGGTCGGTAATTCCATTTCTATAAGAAAAAAATTTTTATTATTCTGTTTATAGCAACAAGCCCGATTGCATCAGCTTAATTCAGGGTAATCGGTATAACCCTTTGCACCGGCCGCATAAAAGGTTGCACTGTCCCAGTCATTTAGTGAAGATTCTTGTTTAAAGCGCGCTACCAGATCCGGATTGGCAATAAATAATTTTCCGAAAGCAACGGCGTCAGCAGCACCCGATTGCACAGCAATTTGCGCGGAATTGAAATCAAATTTTTCATTGGCGATAACAGCGCCGCCAAAGGCTTTTTTAATAGCAGGCAACAAAGAATTTTCTGCTGCATATTCGCGCATGCAAATAAATGCAAGCTTGCGTGTGCCCAATTCCCGCGCAAGATAAGTAAAAGTTTCCAATGGATTTTCGTCGTCAATATCATGTGAATCGCGTCGTGGAGCCAAATGCATTCCAACTCGACCTGCAGGCCAAACTGACATCACCGCGTCAGTCACTTCAAGTATTAGGCGTGCACGATTTTCGATTGAACCACCATAAGCATCTGTGCGCTGATTGGTTTTGCTTTGCAAAAATTGATCAAGCAAATAGCCATTGGCTCCATGAATTTCCACGCCGTCAAATCCAGCTTTTTTCGCATTCTCTGCACCTTTGCGAAAAGCCTCGACAATTTGCGGAATTTCGTTTAATTCCAGCGCACGTGGTTGCACATAATCTTTGTGCGGACGCACCAAGCTCACATGGCCTTTGGGTTGTATCGCACTGGGAGCAACCGGTAAAGCGCCATTCAAATAGAGCGGATCGGAAATACGCCCCACATGCCATAATTGCAAAATAATTTTACCGCCAGCTTGATGCACAGCCGAAGTAATTTTTTTCCAACCTTCCACTTGCGCATCCGACCAAATACCCGGTGTATCCGGATAACCCACACCCATGGGATCAACCGATGTAGCTTCACTAATAATCAAACCCGCCGTTGCACGCTGGCGATAATATTCCGCCATCAGCTCATTCGGCACCCGGCCTTCACTGGCTCGACAACGTGTTAGAGGCGCCATGATGATACGATTGGGTAATTGCCATTCGCCTAATTGCACAGGATCGAAAAGTGTTGTCATTTTTTTACCTCGGGAATATGGATGGAAAGATCCTACATCTACACATATTAAGAGTGACATGTATAGATTTTTTAAATTTTTGCCACATGGGCAATATTTTTAGTCACACTGACCGAAGCAAATCTGTGGACCCATCATGAATCAACCCCAACATCCCTTCAAGGGCGTAATGCTCGCTGCTTCAGCGCTGCTGCTATTTGCCGGTATGGACAGCTGTACCAAATATCTGACCGCACACTATCAAGTCCCGGTTGTGGTTGCCATGCGTTATCTGGTGCATCTGGCATTGATGTTGGTGATTCTCGCACCGCGTCATTCACAAGCTCTGGTAAAAATTCAACGTAAGAAACTGGTTCTGTTGCGCGCTGTATCACTCGCATTACTTTCATTGCTCATGGCGTTAGCCCTGCAGCGTATGCCTGTTGCCGAAACCACTGCCATTACTTTCACCGCGCCTTTGATGGTGGCATTGCTGGCGCGCCCGGTTCTCAACGAACGTATTGGTATTATTGGCTGGATGGCAGTACTCATGGGCTTTGCCGGTATGTTATTGATCGTACGTCCCGGTAGCGGTCTGGATACACTCGGTGTTGTGTTTGCTTTTTTAGCAGCAGTGATAGGTACCACTTATCAATTGTTATCCCGCGTGTTGGCCAGTACAGAAAAAGCCTTTGCCATGTTGTTTTACGCAGCTCTTATCGGCTCAGTGGTCTATGGGCTCGCCTTTCCTTTCTTTTGGGAAAACAAAATACCTAGTGCACTGGAAGTAGGATTATTTTTATTCATGGGCGCCGCGGGTGGATTCGGCCATTATCTTTTCACGCTCGCCTATCATCACGCTCCGGCTTCCTTACTCGCGCCAGTGACTTATCTGCAACTTGTCTGGGCACTGTTGCTGGGCTGGTTAATCTTCAACAGCATTCCCGATAGCACCAGTCTTTTAGGTATGGGCATTGTGGCGGTATCCGGTTTGATGATCGCATTGAAGTCACGTATGACGAAAAATTAAAACTCCCACTCCACAAGGCTAACAACCATTGCGGGGATGCCTGCCAATCAATCTACCTGAAGAAGACAATTAGAGAGTAGATCATTTCTTGTCTGGTGGCATTTCAGAAACCTTTTGTCCAACACACAAAGTCACTGAAATACGCAAAAAAATAATCAAGCCTGCTTACGACGAAATTTGGTGCAGAATATGGTATTAATAATTCAGATTGGAACCTTTACTTTTTAATGAGTCTTATCTTTTACTTTACAAACCTATAGGCTAGATTTAACAACAAGTCCCACCACCACAAACGGAGAGAAACCATGAGCAAAAGCCAAGACAGTAAAAAAGAGGCAAAAAAAGCACCAACCAAAACTGCTAAAGAAAAGCAGGAAATAAAAAAAGCCAAGAAAGCGGAGAATGCACGAAAAGAGTTTTGATCAAAGTTAACAGCCTGATGCAGCATCAGGCTGTTTTGTTATTTATCTGAACTAGTTGCTTGTTGATGCCACATTTCGTCTCATAAAAATGCCCTCTGTAATCTGATGCGTTAAGTTTGAGTGCACACACTTAAACCAATTGGCGGAATATTTTTCTTTAATAGCTATTGCCATTAAATACATGAAACAGAAATACATTCATCAAACAATACCCACTTGTGCTCGATCAAGTAAATAATCAAGGTAAATCACAGATGTCTCAAGGCACTCGGCGATTCCAGAAACAATCATAGTTCGCAATTCCGGCCGGGCTTTGATGCCAGGGATGATCACCCGTTGTAACCAATCATCCGCGTGGTGTTCATCGCATTCAGCATGCACTGTGGTGAAGGCTAACTCTTCAGGCGTGAGCCCCAACCTTTCCAACCCTTTTTTCATGCAAATAACGCGGCGAGTGCCCATTTGTTCGGTGGCAAAAACTGAACCCACGAGATGCCATGGCTGTAGATAATATCCATAATAAAAAACCAAGGTGCGATCGTTTATTGCAGGATATGCATCTAATTTAATGGGTTCAGTGGCTCGGCTTTTTATGGCAAGCATTAACTTGCGCATTAAATTGGCGTGAGGTTCTGGCTCGAATTCGTCGTCAATGTTTTCTTGTACGGCATTGATGGCTTCGTCTATAAACTGTGCATCACGAATTTTTTGCAGCATGTCTAAAAACGTTGGGTAATAGGCATTTTCCAAAAGAAAGCTCGCCATGGTATCAATGTCTATTGCATCGCCAATATAGTCATACCATTCGTGTGTATTGGCCTTATGATTGGAAATCATCCAGTCCCACTCAGCCGGTTCAGTGGCCAACAATTTTTTCTGGAAAAGCGAAGGCGTTTTGAACGTTTGTTTATGCCACTGTTGCAGTGTCTGCTCATAGGTCTGGGGGAGTGTTGCCCCCATTTTTTGTGAGCATATTTTCAAAAGATCTGTTGACATTGACGTGTCGATAATTGAGTAGCCTGTGGAATTCATACTGAGCCCCTTGGTGGATGTGAATGGGTTGTGCTGGTACCCAGCGAATTTTCCAGCTGCAAAAAATAGCGTTCACAGAGTTTTAATTTTTTCGCGTGTAGAATCATAATGGTGCCAAACACCAGTTGAATCACACTTCGGTATAAGTCTTCCCAGCGATCCACAATTTTCATGTAAGGGAAGACGAGATATTTAATTGACCAGTGTTTGGCAAGCAAAGGA
>CAZICR010000153.1:0-554 GCA_964537795.1 uncultured Cellvibrionaceae bacterium
TTCGCTGTGGTGGCAGATGAGGTTCGTGCCTTGTCTAATAGATCTGCTGGATTTAGTAGCGAAATACAATCGCAATTAAATGGAATTAATAATGCTATTTCTGAATTGAATGTAAATATCGGCCAGCTTGCATCACAAGATATGACTTACGTATTAGCTGCAAAGCGTGAAGTAGAAGGTGCGATTAAGGAAATGTTGGCTAAGGCAGAAAGCGATGAAAACATTGCACGCCAAATGGAGGAGCTTTCACACAAATTGGTTGACGCGTTATATATGGCCATGCGTGCACTTCAGTTTGAAGATATGTCTGTGCAAAATATTCGTCATCATATTAGCAATATTAAAATGCTGGATTCTCTTGGGCAATCGCTAAAGTTTACCCCTAACTCAATTAATGAATTGACTCTAAAAATTATTGAAGCATCGGATGATTATCATAAAAAACTTGCTGATAGAAAACATAATCCGGTCTCTAGCTCATCGATGAATAGTGGTGGCGTTGATCTTTTTTAATTATTATTTTTTGGTTAAATATTATGAATAATAACCTAATT
>CAZICR010000153.1:564-7006 GCA_964537795.1 uncultured Cellvibrionaceae bacterium
TCCAAAACGTTTTGATTATTCATTTGGCCCTCAATTCAATTCTTCTTTGGCCACTGCTACTGATCAATATAAGGAAGTCATCCTGGATTGCAGTGATCTTGAATATATCGATAGCGCTGGTATTGGTATATTGGTAATGGCTCATAAAAAGTCCCAATCAAAAAATGCAAAATTGGTTATCACGAATTTAAATTCATCGGCAAAAGAAATATTGAGCTTGGCTAACTTGCAAAAGTTGATTGAGATTCGTTAGTAAACGCAGGAGATGTTATATGTCTGATAGTCAATTGGTGAGTATGCCGTCGAGATTTGATTATTCCTATCACAAACAATTTTACGATGTTTGTACGGAGCATTTAAATAAAGATGGAATAAAAGAAATTATTTTGGATTTTACACATGTAGAGTATTTGGATAGTTCGGCTCTGGGTATGTTAGTCATGATACAAAAAAAGACCGCTAATGCAACCAAAAAAATAAAGATTAAAAACGCAAGGGGTGCTACAGAAGAGATCTTAAGAATGGCTAATATTCAAAAGTTGATTGAATTTATTTAGCTATGTCAAATAATCCTGGCAAGCAATATCGCATTTTGGTTGTTGATGACGATGAAATACTCAATGATCTTTTTTGTGCTTTTCTAGGCTCTCGTGGTTTTGAAACTATTTCTGCTGCCAGTGTTGGGCAAACTAAAAACATTCTAATTCAAGACGATAATATTGATTTGGTACTGCTCGACTATCAATTAGGTGATGGTGTAGGGCTGGATTTATTGGACAGTGAATCTGTTGCGCAATACCTGTCATTGCCACCTATTATCATGGTTAGCGCCAATGAGGATCCTGAATTTCTGGAGATGTGTTTTGTCAGAGGTGTGGCAGATTATATTATCAAACCGGTTAATTTATCCTTACTGGCTTTAAAGGTTAAGGCACTGGTTAACTCTGTTAGGTTGCAACGTATTGTCAGTGCACAAAAAGTAGAATTGGAAAAGTTTAAAATTGAAGCTGAGCGTGAAGAAGCTGTTGCTAAATTTACTTATGAATATCTGCTTTCACAAAATTCACAAACTATACGCGGGATAAAACAATTTTTGCGTCCTTGCTCTTCCTTTAGCGGCGATATTGCAATTTCTCGTATTTCTCCCAGTGGTGATTTGTATTTGATGTTGGCTGATGCTACCGGCCATGGCTTGTCCGCTGCTATCACCATTATGCCCGTCGTCACTATTTTCAATAGTATGGTTGCCAAAGGTTTTCATATTCAACAGATTGTTACCGAAATTAATCGAAAATTAGTTAAGGATACACCGGATGATCGTTTTGTTGCAGCAATAGTCCTTCAGTGTAATTTTCTAAAGAAAGAAGTGTGTGTATGGAATGGCTCTATGCCGAGTGCCTATTTGGTCAATCAAGGGAGGATAGAGAAAAAATTTGATTCCAAACACATGGCCTTGGGCATTTTAGATTCGGTATCTTTTGATGCTGATGTATCAGTTTGTTCAATGCCCGATACCGGTTATCTGCTTTTGTATAGCGATGGCTTAATTGAGCAAGAAAATATTGCCAAACAACAATTCTCGGTTGCAAAACTGCAGGGCATTTTGTCATCAGTTGACGATGATCCTATTGAAGCCATTTTGCCTGTACTGGAAGCACATGTTCAAGGTGTTGCATTTAGCGATGATGTCTCCATTTGCACGTTAGACTTTTCCTCTATTTGTCATGAATATGAAATCAATAAACATTTAATGCATTCATCGGATTTGAAAATAGATCCTTTTTCATGGAGCGTCAAAATCAGTGGAAGAAAATTGGCGCAGGCAGAGTTGCCACCTATGGTGAATAGTTTTTTGCAATACATAGGGTTGGATCAAAAAAAATGTCAGAAGGTATTTTCCATTATCAGTGAAATGGTCAGTAATGGATTGGATCATGGCATTTTAGGCCTTTCATCCGAGCTCAAGCAAAACCCCGAAGGGTTTATGGAATATTTTGTTAAAAGAGAAGAGTCGCTTAACAATTTGTCTGAACATGATTTTCTTGAATTGCGATTGGATTGGCTGGAAATGGATGGCGATAGAAAATTAATGATCACCTGCCGTGATAGTGGTCCGGGCTACGACTACACTAATGAGCGAAGTATTGATGACCACCGATTTTCAGGTCGTGGTGTTTCATTAATTCGCAGTTTGTCTGACATTGTGGAGATTTATGCGCCAGGTAATTTTATCAAAGCAATTTTGTAAGCAGTTTTGATTATTCCGTCTATTATTGAGTTGAGTGTGTAAACCGAAGTAAAAGGGACTCATTATGAGCAAAGAAATTTTAATCGTCGATGATTCAGCGTCTGTTCGCCAAATGGTAGAAGCAACGCTAAAAACTGCTGGCTATTCAGTAAAAACAGCAAAAGATGGGGCTGAAGCATTTGAATTTTGTAAAAGCAAAGTGTTTGATTTTGTACTCACAGATCAAAATATGCCGAATATGGATGGTTTGACGTTGATCAAATCCCTTCGTGGGTTATCAACCTATTCTAAAGTGCCTATTGTTGTGCTGACGACTGAAGCCAGTGATGCCATGAAAACCCAAGGTCGCGCCGCGGGCGCAACGGGTTGGATGGTGAAACCTTTTGAGCCCGCCAAGTTATTGGAAGTTGCGAAAAAAGTAATAGGCTAATCCGAAGGGCGTAATCTATGTCTATCGACATGAAGCAATTCCATTCTGTGTTTTTCGAGGAAAGCCAGGAGCACCTGGACGAAATGGAACATCTATTATTGAATTTGGATGTCACCAACCCCGACAATGAACAACTCAATACCATTTTCCGTGCTGCACATTCCATAAAAGGTGGTGCCGGTATTTTTGGTTTTGATGCTTTGGTTAGTGTGACTCATGTAATGGAAAGTTTACTCGACAAAATACGTCAGGGAAAAATGGCAATCACGCCTGAGCTGGTGGATTTATTCCTTGCTTCTGTTGATGTGTTAAAAAGTATTTTGACATCTTACCGTAACAATGCCGAGATAGATTGGGTTGCCGCGAATCGCTTGACCGAGTTATTAGAGTCAGCAACAGCCGGAAAACCCAAATCAAAAAAATCCAAAAAGGCCGATGATGGCTTTGGATTTTTTACTGATCCTGTTGTACATCAGTCGCAAGAAGCTTACGGATTTTTTGAAGATGATAAACAACCAGAAGCCTATGGATTTTTTGAAGAAATTGATCAGCGACAACAACAAGCCTACGGATTTTTTGATGAAGCCCCGTTCGCCCAACCCGAACCAGCAGCACCAGGAACTATTTCCAATATTGCCCAGCCGCAGCCGTCGTTATCTGGAAACATTGCAAATTCTGTAGGAGTTTCTTCCAGCAGTAAAACCAACAAGTCTATTGATTCTTCTTCAGAAAGTTCTTCTATTCGCGTTGATGTTGCCAAGGTCGATCAACTTATCAATCTGGTGGGTGAAATCGTCATTACCCAATCCATGATGAATTTGATCGGCAAAAGTATCGAAGGCAGTCTGGGTGAAAAATACCAAAGTATTTCTGCTGAGCTGGAACGCAATACGCGCGAAATTCAGGAAGCAGTGATGTCGATTCGCATGTTGCCGGTTTCATTTGTATTTAATCGATTTCCACGTGTGGTTCGTGATTTATCACAAAAATTAGGTAAGTCGATTGATTTAATTATTGAAGGCGGTGAAACCGAATTGGATAAAGGATTGACCGAAAAATTGGTTGATCCATTAACTCATTTGGTAAGAAATTCGATTGACCACGGCATAGAGTCTGCTGATATTCGTATTGCTCGTGGAAAAGATGCAACCGGAAAAGTAACGCTACGTGCAGCGCAACAAGGAGGCAGTATTGTCATTAGTATCACCGATGATGGCGCAGGATTAAATCGTGAAAAAATTCTGGAGAAAGCGCGTGAAAAAAATATTCCCATCGGTGACAACCCAATAGATGCGGATGTTTGGCAATTAATTTTTGCTCCCGGCTTTTCCACCGCAGAACATGTTACGGATGTCTCCGGTCGAGGTGTAGGCATGGATGTGGTTAAACGCAATGTGCAAAGTTTGGGTGGGCGGATTGATATAGATTCTGTTGCAGGCAAAGGTGCCACCTTTACTATTCGTTTGCCATTGACTCTGGCAATTGTGGACGGCATGGGTGTATCAGTGGGCAGTCAAACCTTTATTATTCCTCTGGTGAATATTATTGAATCCATGCAGCCCGCAGAAAAAGATATCAAAACTCTCGTGGGTGACGATCAGTTATTATTGGTGCGCGATCAATACTGGCCCATATTGCCTCTGTATAAATCCATGCAAATTGAACCCGATTTTACTGAAGTGCACAAAGGTATCGCTGTACTGATTGAAACCAATAAACATAAATTTGCATTGTTTGTTGACGCTTTAGTGGGACAACAGCAAGTCGTGATTAAAAGTCTTGAACAACATTACAAACGTGTACAGGGTGTCGCTGGTGCAACCATTATGGGTGATGGCAGTGTGGCCTTGATTTTGGATGTTGAATCACTGGGTATGAATATCACCAAAACCAATAACGACTATTTGGCGAAAGCGGGATAGTTGTATTTATTCAAATTCGATAAATTTTCTGTCTACTTAATGACGGAAATTTTTTCGTCTAAATCATCATTTCAGCTATACATTTTTTTATTATAAATCTTGCTTCCTATAAATCTTAACTACACTTAATCCATCAGATAACTTACCACTATGAGGTATTGCATGATGGAGCAAGCCATTCAAGCCGCAAAAACATTGACTCCCGATCAGGAATTTCTCACCTTCACTTTGGGTGACGAAAATTATGCGTTGGATATTTTGACCGTAAAGGAAATTCGCGGTTATGAATCCCCCACCAAGATTGCCAATGCACCCTCATTTATAAAAGGCGTAATCAATTTGCGTGGCGATATAGTTCCTATTGTCGATATGCGAATTAAATTTAATGTAGGTCAAGCCACTTACGATGAATTCACCATTGTGATTGTGTTGCATATTCATAACCGAATTGTCGGTGTGGTAGTGGACGGTGTTTCGGATGTGGTGAGTTTGAATAAAGACCAATTGCGACCACCACCCGATTTTGGTGTGGCCTTTGATAGTCGATATCTCTTGGGATTGGCAACCATCAATGAACAGATGATTATTTTGGTGGATATCAACGAATTAATTTCCAGCGACGAAATGGGGCTTTTTGATAAAGCCACAGTGACCAAGGAGTAAAAAAATGAATATGAGTTTAAAAAAGCAATTGACTACTATGGCTGTGATTGCCTCTTTATCAGTATTAATACTTGGCTACTGTGCTTACCTTATGGCGAAAAAAGGCAGCATTGGTAGCGAACAATATCAAAGTATTGCGTACGCCAATGAATTAACCGCCGACATACTGCCACCACCTGTTTTTTTGGTAGAGATGATGATGAAAGTCGAAGCTTTGCCACTGACAGAAAGCAAAGAGGAAGCCAACCAATTAGTGTCAGAAATAAAACAACACATAAAGGATTACGAACTGCGTAAAGAGCGTTGGGTTGGTTCAGATGACGTCCCTGACACTATCAAACAATTTATCAGTAAAGATCTTGACGCCCCTTCACAGGAATTTATTAGTTACGTCGATGGCACGATTGTCCCGTTGACTGAAAAGAATGAAGCGGAAAGCTATGTCGCTGCACTGAAGGTGGCTAAAAACAAATATATGGATCATAAGAAAGAAATCGATAAGTTGGTTGTAATTGCAAACAATCTTGCCAAAGAACAAGCAGAAAAAGGTAGCTCGTTAGTATCTTTGCTCGGAACCATACTATCAGTGGTAGGTTTGGTTGCTATCCTGTTAGTTGTAGCCACATCGATTGTATTTTCAAAACAAATTTTGTCTAAATTAGGTGGTGATCCAATAGAGTTACAATTGATTACTTCCGCGATTACTGCGGGTGACTATTCAGCTAAAATTGATTCATCAGTCGCAGACACGAGTGTGCTGGGTGCTATGCGATCAATGTTGGAGAGTCTAATCAAAAGTAGACAGATGGCGATTGAAAACTCCCGAGTTCGAAATGCCCTTGATGTCACCTCTAGCAATGTCATGTTGGCAGATACCGAAGGCATTATTATTTACATGAATAAATCGGTTGAAAAAATGTTGAGATCAGCCGAGAGTGATCTGCGTAAAGCTCTGCCTCATTTTTCAGTTGATAAAATTGTTGGCAGTAATATGGATATTTTCCATAAAAACCCATCACATCAAAACCAGTTGCTGGATAATCTTCGCAATACTTATGTAGGCAACATGGTGGTTGGAGGTCGAAGTATTCGATTAACCGCCAATCCGATTTTTACCCAGGAAGGGCAGCGTTTGGGTTCAGTAGTGGAATGGTTGGATCGCACTGCTGAAGTCGCGGT
>CAZICR010000154.1:0-2673 GCA_964537795.1 uncultured Cellvibrionaceae bacterium
CATCGACGTGTTGAATTAACGGGCCAGTTGGAACGATTGAACCGGCTTTTACAAACAGAGGCATTTGTGAAAGTGGCGCATCGGCTTTGATGGTTTGACCGCCTGATAATTTTTCACCGGTGTAGAAGTTGTACCAGGAAGCTCCTTCAGGCAAATACACATCGCGTGAACGCGCTTTATCTTCATACACCGGGTTTACCAAAAACGCTGGGCCAAACATATATTGTGTGTTGATGTTCCAGGCTTTGCGATCATTCGGGAAATCCATTACCAAACCGCGCATGATGGTGCCATCTTTATGGAAGGTATCGCCCGCCAGTGTGTAGATGTAAGGCATCAATCGATAACGCAATTTAATGTAAGACTCCAGCGTGTTGTACACCTCTGTACCTTCATCCGCCAAGCTGAAAATTTCACGATAAGGATATTGACCATGTGAACGGAAAAGTGGAACGAAGGCACCGAATTGGAACCAGCGAACATTTAACTCTTGCCAATCTGCAACCAATTCCGGTTTTAAATCGCGAACATTAAGCGCTTCACCACCTTTTTTATTTCCCCAACGGTATTTATCTTCCGGTGTGAAACCACCAATATCAAAACTCCAGTTGGGAAGACCAGCCATGCTCGCACCAACACCTGCGCCAACTTGTTCTTTTAAATTTTCCCAACGCGAAGAAGTGTCACCACTCCATAAAGCAGATCCTGTGCGTTGCAAACCACCGAAGGCAGAGCGCGTTAAAATAAATGAACGTTTTTCCGGATCAGTTTTTCGCTCGCCGTCATAAACTGCTTGCGCATTGGGAATTGCATAAGAGTTGAAATATTCAGCACCGGAACCAATACCACCTTCGCGACTCATAATTTCTTTGCGCTTGGTAAAAGTTAAATTGGAATGAATATCCGGCTCGGCTGCATCCAACCACCAGGCATCAAAACCCTTGGTATTTAAATTTTCATTAATTTGTTTCCAGAAAATTTCCTGGGCTTCTTTTGGATAGGGGTCATAGAAAGCGTTCAAATAGCCTGGGCCAATCCAATCAAGGTTACCTTCTTCGATATTCTTGTTGAACATATAACCTTTATCGTTCAACTCTTTATAGTTTTTAGTAGTGGGATAAAATTTTGGCCAAACGGAAATCATAATATTACCGTTCATCGCATGAATTTTATCGGTCATGGCTTTTGCATCAGGGAAGAATTTTTTGTCAAATTCGTGACTACCCCAAGCATTTTCTTCCCAGTAAGACCAATCCAGTACGATATTGTCGATTGGAATTTTCTTGTCACGATAATATTTAAAGGTATTGATAATTTCATCTTGTGATTTATAACGCTCACGACTTTGCCAGAAGCCATAGACCCATTTTGGCAACATCACTGCATCACCGGTTAAATGGCGATAACCGGAAATCACATCATCTTTGTTATCACCTGCCACAAAATAATAATCAATCGCTTTACCGGTTTCAGATGCCAGAGACAATTCACCCAACTCTTCTGCGGGCATTGGATCAAGATGCGTTAAACGGAAGAAACCACCACCCACAGTCCAATCCACTTTAATCGCTTTTTTCTCGCCAGGTTTCATTTCCATATTGTAAGTGTGCCACCATGGGTTCCAGTTCATGCGCCAGCGATCCAACACCATTTGGCCATCAACAAATAATTTGGCATAACCCGAGCTATACATTTTGAAACGATGAATACCAGCTTCATCAGTTTCAATACCGCCTTCCCACTCAATACGCAAATTTTTAGCGTCTTTGGTTTCATCAGGCAAAGGTATTTCACGCACAGTGTTGCCGCTGTAGAATTGATAATTTAAATCCGCTTCGACACGAGTCAATAATAATTTGTCGCCATCAAAATAACGTGCAGTTAAACCACCTTCTTTACCTTCCGCGTCAAATAATTTTAACGACACATTCAAGGGTTGGGTTGCACGAGGGTCACCAAAATAGGAAACAGAATTGTTATCCCATAACAAACCATAATTTTTGCTGGAGACTACAAAGGGAATGGTTTTAACCAGATTATGTGTAGTCAATTCAACATTTTCGCCGGCATAGTTAACCTGACCATTTTGTTGTTGACCCAAACCGAAATAACCTTCGTCGCTGCCACGATTGAACTCCTGACGCAAGGCAAATGAATCTGCATCAGGTTTTATTGGGTCAGCCGTTACAGCGGAGAAAGCGCCGCGATTTTCTTCTTTCAATAAAAGATTACCTTTGGCATCAGCAAAATTCACAGTGCCGTCTACCAATGATAAATTGGCAGTGACTTGTGCTGTTTTCAACACCAGATTATTACCTACTTGTTCCAGTGTATATTCAACAGTTGCTGGTTTGGCAATAACTTGTATGGATTCAGGAATCACACTGAAATCTGTTCCGGGTAATGCAGTAACGCGAATAATTTTTTCGCTCATCACTTGCAAGCGAACTTTTTTCACTGCACCTTCGGCGAGTGTTACCACCACACCATCCGCGGTTTTTTCAAATTGCGCGAGTGTTTTAACTTGCTCGGTTGCCGTTTGCGAATTTGCGGATTCCTCAGATGATTTCGAGCAGCCTTGTAACAAAGCCACCGACGCCATGCCGATCACGCAATGCTTGAGAATCTGTTTTGCAGATAGCATCTTTGTTTTCCTCGTTGGTTTTATAAAAA
>CAZICR010000154.1:2773-4995 GCA_964537795.1 uncultured Cellvibrionaceae bacterium
GTTGTATAACTCGCCATTTTCACTTTCAACACATGTGTGCGTGCGGTGAAATTCAAGCCCCAATCAGTTTGGTCACCATTCCATACACGTTCCATTATCCATTTTCCATTTTCAAAATGGCCTTCTTCTACGCGTTCGATCATGGTTTTTTTATCTTTTAATTCACTGGAGGGTTTAAATTCCACGCGTGCTTTATGTGCAGTCACTAAATATTCATTATCACTTAATTGCGCTATCAAAGCGCCACCGGATGATGGCGTATTACCTACCGGCGGGTCAATCCAAAACATATGACGGCCATAAGTGACTTCCGCATTCCACAGACCTAAATCCAATGTTTGCGTCAGTGCAGCCGCTTTGTCTTTTGCGTATTGATCTTTTTCTGCCGGTGTTGCTTCTGCATTCCAGATTTTTTGTGTATCGCTTGTCGTATCCAAAGGTTCCGCGACACCCCACACATTATTTTCAAATGCGAGCTTTGCCCACTCGCGCATCATAGGCGCTATAACACGATAATGCTGTGCAAATTCTTCAATGGTTTGATCGTTGTAGGTTTTGGCGCCAAGAGGATAATTGGTGTAGTCAGTATCATCCATTCCGAAAGGTGAAAAGCCAATGCCACCTTTTCCCAGTGTTGAATAAAAATAGCGAGCGAAGGGTTGATCATTACCAATTTCGGCAACAAATAAAGCATTGTCAGGTCGAGCATAAATATCGAGAACTTTGGAAACGGTTTTGTGATCGCGGAAGTAAATATCAGGGGCAATTAAATCGATTGCGGGTGCTGCGGCTTTCCAAATATGAATGACATTATCAGTCGCACCCCCACTCGAATATTGACCCGGCATCCCTGGATTAAACGGGTTTCGCAAAGCCACATTCACATACATAGGCAAATTTTTAACTGCTTTTCCAGCTTCAGCAATTTCATTACAGTATTTTGCTATGTAATAGGCATGAAAAAACTCGTCAGCATCTTTACCGAAAACACTGGGCCAATTACCGGCTTTCAAATTTAATTTTTGGATCAATTCATCAGGAACCGGCGCATTGAATACCGATTGTGCCAACGCAGAATAATCTCGCGCAGCCCCATAGGTACCGACTTCATTTTGTACCTGCACCATAATCACAGTATGTTGTTTATCTTTTTTATTTAAATAATTCATCAACTCCACAAACGCTTTTTTATCGGCTTGCAAAGTGTTTTTTCCAAGAGGTGACAAAGAATTCAAAGTATCACCATCTTGTTTCACTACACGAGGAAAACGCTTGTTATCCAATTTCACCCAAGCAGGCGCATAATGCGGTGCATTGTTTTTCCAGGTGGCAAACCATAACAACACAACTTTAACCTTTTGTTCACGCGCTTCTTTCAACAGTACATCGAGATATGAAAAATCAAATGTCCCTTCAATAGGTTCAATTTGCTCCCAGGCAACCGGAATACTCAAGGTATTGGCATGCATTTTTTTAACCGATGGCCAGACATCTTTTAAGGCTGCAGGGTAATTACTGGAGTTATTGGTCTGCGCGCCCAACATCAAATAAGGTGCACCGTCTACCAATAAGGCATGACGATTATTTTTGTGAACCAATTCAGGCAAACTTTCTGCGAAAGTGAATCCGGAAAACAGAACTAACAAACTCATACTGATCAATCGGATAATCGTTTTGGATATTTTATTATTCATCAAACTTCGCCTCATACATTATTTTTCGCAATTATCGTATTTATACCCTGAATAGTTATTTTGTTTTACTTTCTTTTACACGCCTATTTTTTACACGCTCTTTCACCCGCTTTTTTGTACAGATCTCTCTATACATCTCTTCCAGGTGTTTTTACACGAAAAGAGCCTTTTTAAAAAGCAAAAAACCTCACAACTGAATGTGAGGTTTTTTGTAACGCAGTTCTACCTATTAAAACTTGGCGCGCAAACCAATTGCAAAGCGAGCATCTTGAGCATAGGAATAGGCAACATGATCGCCCGCTCCATTTTGGTCTATGATGCCAATGGTTTTCTCTTTCAGCAAATTACTGGCCTCCGCTGTAACTGTATAGTTTTCCAGGAAAGTGTAACTGATAGAGGCATCCAATTGGCCATAGTCATCGTTGTACACAGGGATACGAGCTTTACCACCACCTGTCGGAAAATCTGGATCAAATCCATTGCCGCCCCAAGTAATTAAATACTTGCTGCGCCATGAATAAGCCAAAC
>CAZICR010000154.1:5005-7005 GCA_964537795.1 uncultured Cellvibrionaceae bacterium
CCACAGAAACATCTACCTGACCATAGTCATCATTATAAATAGGGAGTGCGGCATTACCTGATCCTGTATTGAAGGAAGGATTAAATCCGTTTGCTCCCCAGCCAATCAAATATTTGCTTCGCCATGAGTAAGCTATGCGAGCTGATATACCACTTTTCTCATACATACCCACAAGGTTGAAAGCATCTTTTGATAGCTGATCTATAGGCATTTGACCATAAAGAGACCGATCAGTGTCTATTGGAGCTGCACCATTACCTGTTCCTGGTTCAGGTAATGGAATATTTGCTTTACTGTCGATATACGTATAGTTGCCCTGGATACCCAAACCATCAAATGGTGCAGGCAACGCATCGAAAAATTTGGTAAATCCAACTTCCAAACCATTAATGTCCCCGGAACCAACATTCGCCAACCAGGTTGCTTCTCCAACTATGCCATTGATATTGAAATTTGTACTTCCCCTTCTGAAGAAATCATCGACCTCTTTCCTGAACAATGACAAATGAGCCATACCGCCGTTTTCATCAAAATACCACTCAGCGGACACATCAAATTGTTTAGCCTCCATTGGCTCAAGATAAGGGTTGGTATCCTGTGAGAGTGTAAATTCATAATCACTTATGCTTGTGGGAGTAGTGATTCCGTCTTTCACCTCTGCTCCAATTACCATTCGGGCTTGCATGTCTGAAAAGCTTGGCGCCCAAATCGCTTTCGATGCCGCAAATCGAATAAACAGATCTTCAGTTGCTTTTAACCTCAAATTAAAACTAGGCAAGACATGATCATAACTATTCTCTGCATCATAGGGGGCCGCGCTGGCAGGAAGTACAACAGTGCCATCTTGCATTCTGGTTTCATTTGTTGTCAAAAATCCATGCGCAACATTATCTGTTTTTACAAAACGCACACCTAAGTTTCCATCAACCGGCATAGGCAAGTCGTCAAGCGCATAGTTGGCCATCACATAAACTGCTGCAGTTTCCTCGTCCTGCGTATTACGTTTAGTTGGATCTTTCAGAATGTTTCTGTTGTTTCCACAATACCACTCCGTGCATCCTTGATTGATTACATCTGTTGTATTCCAGAAGTCTCTCACTGCTTCACGAGTATAGATATATCCAGCAGAGGGAACTGTTACATCGCCACGTTGGAAATCATCAAACGAATACAGTCCCAAAAACCTCGAAGCCTGATCAGATGTAACTTTAGTAATCGTGTTTCTGTTAACACCACCAATCCAAGTTTCGTAGCGAGTTTTCCATTCATAACCTGTATTAATGTTATCCGCTGACTTTTCCGAGTATCGAGCACCAGCTTTGACAGAAGTAATAATTGAGTTTTCAAAACTGTATTCACCATCAAAGCGAATGGTTTTAGCTTCAGCTTCATTTCGCTCAAAGTGAGTCATCGCCTGACCGATCGTATAGTTTTCATAATTGGACATGAACGCAGGGTCAATCTGGATAGATGGTGTTTCAGTACCAACACCGTCAAGTCTTGCCGAAGGTGGCAGAGTAATAAGACCCAAGGTGTAATCATCCATTGTTGCTTCTGCTTTTACATATTGCACGTCTGCAGAAAAATCCCACCGATCATCAGGAGACCATTTTATACCCGTAGAGTAATCTGTCGTTTGTGATGTACCTAAAGCCCAGCGAGTGCTTGTGCCGAACTTTATTCCCCAAGTAGCAGGATCTTGGACGGTAACATCACCAGAAATCATGGTTCCTCTATTCGCTGGCGCTATGATATTGCTCGGTCTATAAGCCCAATTATTATCCTGCGTAGGAACTAAAGCAAAATCCCCGTTTCCATCAGAGATAAAGAATGCATTTTCGTCATATTGAGATTCATGTTTGCTACTAAAAGCTGTTAGATATACCTCGATTTCGTCGTTAGGCGCCCATTGAAATGCGCCATAGTTTCCATCGCGCTGACTGTGGTAGTCATTGCGTCGCCAATCCACCCCCCTTGTTACCCATGCAGCAGCGGAGTCA
>CAZICR010000155.1:0-7001 GCA_964537795.1 uncultured Cellvibrionaceae bacterium
CTGCGCCATCAGGATCAGGAATGCCTGCAGTTACACCTGTTTCGGTGCCATCTTTAACACCATCTCCATCTGTGTCTGCGTTAATTGGGCTGGTTTCGTTGCTATCAACAATGCCATTGCGATTGGCATCTTCATTGCCATCGCTGATTCCATCATCGTCGGAATCCCTATCCAGTGGATTTGAACCTAACAGAGATTCTTGGGCATCAGTTAAGCCGTCACCATCAAGATCATTCATGTTTAAACCTACAATCACCGGATCATGATCAGACGATCGATAAGCTGAAGCTGAATAATAATCGGGGCCGCAACTGGCGCAGGCGGGTTGCTTGAACTCCAGGTTGTAATCAATCACTGAGGGTTCATCCGCATTAATGTGCCAATGAACAGCTCCAGCAACTTTGGAGTTCATTGCGGTGGTAGTCAATGCGTGGTCAAGTCTACCGGCTGCACCATCAAACACATAAGAATAACCAAAACTGGAAAAGGCTCCGACCTGATCAATAAAGCCATTGTTGGTGAGTTCAAAAATGGGGTCTTCTTGTGCATAAGCATTCAAATCACCAATCACCAATGCATCGGGCAAACCATTACTGCTGATCCATGTTCTCAATCGTTGTGCTTGCTGTGTACGCAGACCATTCCAGCAACCTTGACCATCACCAATATCTTCGTTAGCTGTATCTGAACCTGCAGACGGACAGCTACCTTTGGATTTGAAATGATTGACCACTACCGAAAATGTTTGTCCATTAGATGCGGCAAAATTTTGCAATAGTGTTGGTCGATTATTGATGCTATCAGTATCACTTAATGCAGTTGAAGGCAGAGTAACGACAGCAGATTTATAAATCAAAGCGACTCGAATCGCGTCGGTACCCGTTCCATTGACGGGAAGTGCAACGGTGGCATAGGTGCCAGCTCCCAACACTGAATTTACGCTATCGACTAAATGTTGAACCGCAATATTTCCGTTATTTTGGATTTCCATCAAGCCAATAATGTCAGCATTAAGGGCAACCAAGGCTGAAACAATTTTGTCGCGTTGTCGATTAAATTCAGCAAGATTATTTGCACCTCGACAATTGCTTGCTGATGTATTCCCATCCAGAGAACAGCCTTGGCCTGATTGACCAAATGCAGTATTACCATCCTGAAATGTGGTGAAGTAATTCAGAACATTAAAACTGGCAACTTTAATATTACCCGCAATAACTGGAGGTGTAGATGTTCTGGGATTGCTGCGAACAAAATTAACGGCTTGTGTTGGATGAATTTTATAATCGCCAAATTTAGTGTTGTCGTTAGTTGCCAAGCCATAATCAATAACGCCTGTGATTGAAGTCAGCGTATCACCAGCGCGAAGTGTATTATCTACACCAACATAAGGAGTTGGATTTGGATTTTGAATGGAGGTGCCATCATCTAATAAAATTCGGCGGCGGGTATTTTCATCTTCCAATAAGAGTGCTTGTAATGTACCTGGACGATACTTGTTAGTCGGTATTTCCAATCGACCGTTAGCTGATAAAGTCAATTGACC
Organism: uncultured Cellvibrionaceae bacterium; assembly: GCA_964537795.1. Classification (GTDB taxonomy): domain Bacteria; phylum Pseudomonadota; class Gammaproteobacteria; order Pseudomonadales; family Cellvibrionaceae; genus Cellvibrio. The sequence goes on from CAZICR010000155.1 coordinate 1,544, forward strand.
ATAACGACCCAGGAAGAAATTTTGCGAAGCTGTTAGCGGACCATTCAACGTCACCAACATGGCCTCAAACTTTTCAAGATCATCGTTGATCTCTTCAGGCAAGTTAACGATCGTCGGTGTGATGTTATGACCACTGGAAATCAAAGTAATGCCAGTAGGAGAAACAAGTTCAGTGACCGAGTGTGCAAGTGTGTCTGCGTTGGTGGCAGCACCCGTATTAAATTCGGTCACTGTTCCTGACAACTGAATTAATTGCCCTGTTGTCACACTGGGTGCAGAACTGGTGAATACGAATATTGCATCTGATGTTGCGGCGTTAGCATCACCGGTCAAATCTTGAATGAAAAATCCATTATTATTAACTCGTGTTACGACTCCACTGGTCGCCACAATTTGTCCAACCATGCTGCTGGAATTGCTGCTGCCTTGAATTTGATAAATGGGTGTTAAAGCTGAATCATTGTCGGTAATCACAATATTTTGTGTGAAATTTTGCAAGGTAAAACCAGCAGGTGGTGAACTTAGGGTGAGCACTGCCGTTTCGGCAGATTCGACATTGGTGTCATCTAATACCGTAAAAGTTACAGCGCCGGAAGTTTGTCCATTCAAAATAGTGATGCTTGAATTGCTGAGTAAATAATCACTGGCAGTGATATTACTTCCGCTGACTTGTAAATTAACGCTTTGATCACCTGTCACAACTACCGAAGAAGTTGCAGTAGCAGTAATTACAGTTTGTGCTGATTCCGAGCCAACATTTGCATTCACAGACAGGCTAATACTGGCTACTGCGCCGCAAGGATTTAATGCACTTAAACTGTTGCGAGGCGATGGAGATCCAGATGCAAAATCACTTGCATTATTGTCAGTTTCGGTACAACCAGTTGCACCGCGAATAATGGCAGTCGTATTGGACGCTGCAGGTGCTGCGCTGACTTCAAAACAGTTTGCAGATCCAAATCCGACTAGATCTACAACACCATTTGCTGCATTGGGGCAGCTAATATTGGGTAAAACACTCGTTGAATTAACCAGAGCCAGTTTGCCATTTGTTGCACTTAAGTTGATGCTTCCGACAATATCTGCTGTGGGTAGTGCGACACCATTTGCTCCACCAGTGGCACCTTGTACAAGATAGTACTGACCTGGAGCTAAAGTCACATTGCCAAGATTGGTTTTGTTAGTCCAGCTTGTGCCAGTAGCTGAAGCGTATTGTACTGAGTAACCATTTAAATTGATTGGCGAAGGACCACGATTAAACAATTCAATAAAGTCGTGCGTGTGAGTCGCGCCTGAATTGCCACCACCACCGTAAACCTGACTAATTACCAGATCGGCGCTGAACGCTTGTACAGAAACCAGACTTGCAATACTAAAAGCTAAAAAGGAAGCTATGGATTTTTGAAAGAAACTTTTTTTCATTATAGAAATTCCCTGAAAAGAGTGATGGCATTGAAATTATTGTTGTGTGACTCTAGGGTTTCTTTGTGTCGGGTTCATGTTGGTACGATTAACAATTTATGAAGTTTTGCTGACATTTTTCTTGCAAAATCATTTATTTGGATAGAAGCTTTTAGCTTTGAAGCTGTAAATGACAGAAAGTGATGAAAGCCCACCTCTTGTAACAGGCGACTGATGCGCGCAAATAAATCTCCCAGGTTAGTTGTTTTTGATTTGTATGGCACTCTGGTTAAATTTGGTGTTGCCTGTCATCCATTCCGAAAAGTTTTGAAATGGGCACATGCTAATGGACGCAAACCCCTAGATTCAGACGCCCGATATTTAATGACATATTTTTAATAAGTGACGTCAGATTAAGTTAATGGCAGACATTTAAATTAAGTCGATAGCTTTAATTCTTCGATTACGCGCACAATGGCATCACTAAGGTATTCCGCATCACGCCCTACTTGGTAAAAACGTCCAGAACCCCATGTGTGCATCCAGTTTAACCCTAAAAAATAGAGCCCGGAAATATCAGTAATGCCACGCGTTTGTTTAGGATGACCACTTTTTTCAAATACGGGTAAATTAATCCATTCAAACCGCATATTGAACCCCGTAGACCAGACAACTGAATTAATGTGTGATGAACGTATATCCATCTCAGTGATGATTTCTGGTAGATAATCGCTATACAAATTGTCATCTGGTGGCGCCACTATTTCATTTTTTTGAATAAAACTTTCAATACTATCTACAATACGCTGCGCTACTTGATCAGCGTAATCTAAATTTACTTTTAAATCGTCATTAAAAAATAGATGAGTGCTGTCGCTATCTTTCAATGAGCCATACAGCTTCATGCCTTGTTCGGCAAATACGCGTAAATTTAAATCACGACCACCATCTCGGCCAGTTACGTAATGATTGGTGGAGTGTATTGCATTTTTTCCATCGGGATGCGTTTCCAGTGTTGTATTGTAATACCCCATATCATCCAACCACTTAACAACATCGCGCCCGCGATAGCGACGATTTACACGTGGAGCAGGTCCAACACACAAGTGCACTTTGCGTCCAGCCAAATGCAAATCTTCCGCAATTTGGCAACCTGACTGCCCGGTTCCCACAACCATTACATCTCCTGCAGGAAGTTGCTCAGGATTTTTGTAAAAATTTGAATGCACGTGAGCGATATGCTCCGGCATTTTTTTCGCCATAGCAGGAATACGGGGCTCATGATAACTGCCACAGGCAATAATTACCTGGTCTGCACTAAAGAGAGTTTTTTCAGTAATAACTGTAAATACATCGCCATTCTTGGTGAGCGATATCACTGGGCTATTAAATATAATTTGGGGATTGAAGAAAGCGCGATAACTTTCAAGATACTCAACAATTTCATCTTTCACCATAAAGCCATCTGGATCACTTCCTTGATAGGGAAAACCAGGTAATTGACATTGCCAGTTAGGTGTTACTAAACAAAAAGTATCCCAACGCTGAGTTCGCCAGTTATCAGCCACATGGCTGGATTTTTCTAAAATAATGTTCTCTATACCTTGCTGAGCAAGGCAATAGCTCATTGAGAGCCCAGCTTGCCCTGCGCCAATGATAATTGCAGGATAATGTGTTTTTTCTGGCTTACTCGCTACTGACGCGAATGTGACTGCGCTGTTCATGATATTTTCCTGTTGGTTGAATGGTAGTGGTAAATCTTTATAGCGTGGTCTGTTAAATAAATTGTTTTAGATGCACTAGACCGCTAATTTCATGCTCACGTAAAAATTGCAATTTGCGATTAATTTTTTCCAGCTCAGCACTCGCCGCTGTACAGTAATAACCAAAGCGTTTATGAACTCGTTCAGATGCTTGACGGAGCGCTCCATCAATGCGCTGCGCAAATTCCTCCTGACTGTAACTGCTCTCGGCCTTTAAATATTCATACACAATAGTTGAGGGCGAGTAGTAAGTGGCCTGCTCACCGTCTGGCCAAGTAACCTTGAAATTAACTGAGGGCATAATTGCCTCCCATTGCTGTGAGCGGCTGTTGCTTAACATCCCAAAACTCCGCTGTGGTTCCGGCATAATCCAGCTGGATTTTTCCATCGCCAGTGAAACTACCAATCGGGCAACAAGTGAGATGCGAATGTTGGAAATAATTAATCAATCCAGACACTTTTTCTGGTTCAACCGCGAGTAAAAATCCATAACTTTGGAAGGCGCGCAACCAGCGTAGAAGATCATGGCCGGGGCAAGGAATTGCACTTAAATCCAAGCTCGCGCCGCAGCCGGTTAGCTCCAGCATCATGATCAAAGTGCCAAGCAAACCACCGTTGCTGATATCTTTTGCCGCTACTGCCAAACCTGCTTCCGCCAACTCCGCAGGCACATTCCATTGCTTGCGAATTTCATCGGGAGTTTTGCCTTGTACGCAGCCCCAATAGGGCAAAGCACCGTGCCAACTTCCGGTTAAATCTGTGAGCATAAAAAGACGTTGGCCGGGTTTGATGTGATGGCAGGAAAGTAAATTTTTAGCATGCCCCAGAATCGCCACAGCAAGACTGGGCGTGTAGCCAGGTTGAATACTGCTGTGGCCACCCGCGAACGTAATACCAAACACATCACACGCGCGCTTCATATGCTTGAGTAAAATTGCGCTGGCCTCATCGTCGTTGTGCCAGTAGGCATTGACGATTGCAGTCGGGCGACCTCCCATGGCGGCAATATCGCTGATATTCACCATGACCGATGACCAACCGGCGGCTTTAGGATCGTTAAGCACAAAACTCGGCAACATGCCTTCCATTGCCAATAGTTGATAACCGTCTGCCGTTTTAAACGCAGCACAATCATCGCCCGGCAAGGCGTAGCGCTGTTCCATGCTAAGCTCGTTTTGATCGTTACAAAAACCGGCGGCAAGTTTGATTGCCGTTTTGGCAACAATTTCTGGCAACGTGCGCAACTCATTGCAAAGGCTATCCAGCTCGCTTTGCCGGTGATGACCCCAACTGCTACAAACGGGTTTGATCGCGGGAGCATTCATGATGAGTGTCTCGGCATAAAGGGATAGCAATCCAACTCAGCCTGCATGCGCACATGGGGCCGCCCTGCTACTTCAATCGGCCCCACTGTTTGCCAATGTACGGATTGAAAATAGGTTTCGTTTTGCGGCTGCACATTTGCAAGAAAACGCGTGCAACCCAAATCTATCGCGCGTGAAACGGCTTCATTAATCAACGCTTTACCGATGGATTGATGACCTCGATATGCGCGCGATACACACAAGCGCCCGCCGAACCAGAGGTTATCTTTAGCATCATCCACTTGGTAAATCCTTACGGCGCCAACTACATCGTCAATCACACCGCAATTGGACGCCATGGCGACTATGGCTATAGCGCGGAAATCCTGCCCGTCCTGCTCATTATCTGGCAGGATTTTTTGTTCCTGCGCGAACACCGATTTGCGCAAAGCAAAGTAGCGCTGTTTTTCCCACGAGGTGCTCGCCACCTTCACCTGAATATGCTGCGAGCGAAAATCATTGAAGGTTTGATCGTCAAACGCGTAATGCAACCGGGCCATGGGCCACCTCCTGTTCGTAGCTTTTGAGCGATGAGCAGGCACCGCATTTCGCGCAACCTGCCTTGAGAGATTCCGAAGTGATGCCAGCGTGATAAAGCGCGGGACCAAGTTGGCTAAAAATACGATCCAACATATCCGCCTTAGGCATGGGGTGATGTTCAAGTGGCGTGCCTGCGACTGGCACAAAGGGCACAACGAAGGGATAGACACCCAACTCAACCAACTCCAAACTCATGGCAATAATTTCGGCTTCGGTATCGCCCAAGCCCGCGAGAATATAGGTGCTGACATTTCCTCTACCGAAGACCTCTACCGCCGCTTTAAAGGCAGACATATAGCGACTAATCGGCACAGTCGCCTTGCCCGGCATAATGGATTTGCGCACGCGATCACTTACTGCTTCGAGGTGCATACCGAGCGCATCCACACC